>CAZLLZ010000013.1:0-9052 GCA_964560945.1 uncultured Candidatus Saccharibacteria bacterium
CAAACCTTCTTCCTCTATATACTTCCTCACTAAACCTCTTTTTAATAAAAACATCATCATCATTCCCAAAAAACTCAACACCACTAAAAAAATATCAATTAACAGAATCATATATTTTATTATACTACATCCTATATTTCGTATCTAATAAACCTCCTTATTTTTATATTCTCTCCAAAGAGCCTTATATGTTCCTCGAGAAGGTCCTTAATAGTTTTAGAATTATCTTTAATCCAGGGTTGATTAAGGAGGCAAACTTCCTTCTTATAATCTTCTATTTTATTACTTACTATTCTTTCTATTAAATCTTTGTCTTTTCCTGAATTTTCAAATTCTTTCCTAAAAACATTCTTCTTTTGGTCTAGCACATCTTCTGGAATATCTTCCCCTTTAACATAAATGGGTCTCATGGCTGCTATCTGAAGACATATTTCATGAGAAAGATTCTGAAACTCCTTTGACCTAGCCACAAAATCTGTCTGGCACCTTATTTCTAAAAGAACTCCTACTTTTTTATTAGCATGGATGTAGCTATCAATAATTCCTTCTTTTACCTCCTCTCCGGATTTTTTCTGGGCAAATTCTTTCCCCATTCTTTGTAAAATTTCTTTAGCCTTTTCCACGTCACCTTCTGATTCCTCAAGAGCTTTTCTGCACTCCGAAATCGAAATACCTGTTTCTTCTCTTAGTTTTTTAATTTTCTCTATATCCACCATTTTTCTCATTTTTTATTTTTTAGAATAGCTTCCTTTACCTTTTCTAAAATAAACCTTATAGAAGATTCTACATTATCATTAGCAGGTATAAGATAATCTATATCCCTTGGGTCTGTATCAAGATTTCCCACAGCAACTACTAGTAATCCTTTTTTCTTAGACTCTGCAACACAATATCTTTCTTTATTTGGATCAATAACAAAAATAATATCTGGAATAGACTCCATCTTCTTCAACCCTCCAAACTTCTTTTCTAGTCTCTCTAGTTCTTTTTCTATTTCAACTCTTTCTTTCTTACTATATTTCTCTAATCCTCCTTTTGTCTTCATATCCTCTAATTCCTTTAATCTCTTTATTCTCTCTAACACCCCATCAAAATTAGTGAAAAATCCACCAATCCACCTCTCAGTTATGAAAGGACAATCACAACTCTCAGCTATATCTCTTATTGGTTCCCTAGCTGGAATTTTTGTTCCTACAAAAAGAATTTTCTTTCCTTCGGCTACTGATTTTTTAATAAAAGCAATGGCTTCTGATAATTTTTCTTCTGTTTTAAAAAGATCTATCAAAAATATATTGCCCCTTAAACCACCTATAAAATCTCTCATCTTTGGATGAACAAAACTCCTCTTTCTCCCAAAATGAAGACCTGCTTTACCCATCTCCATTACTAAGTCGGGAATATTATCTGTTGTTTTTTTCTTAGCAATCTCCATATAAATTAAAATATATCATAAAAAGAATACAAAATCAATAAATACTTGAAAACAAATACAGTTTTTGTTATGATAGCTTTATATGAAAAAAGGAATACATCCAAAATATTATCCTCAAGCTACTATCCAATGCGCTTGTGGAAATACTTTTACCCTTGGCTCAACAAAGGAGTTTTTAAGGATTGAAATTTGTTCTCAGTGTCATCCATTTTTCACCGGGAAAGAAAAAATAGTAGACAAAACAGGACAGGTTCAGAAATTTAAAGCAAGGCTAGAGAAGAAAAAACAAGTCTCTAAAAAGAAAAAATAACTCTTTATGGAAGAAATAGAGAACTTTGTTAAAAAATACAAAGACATTTTAAATTCCCTTACAGAAGAACAAAAAAGGATATTCAAGGAAATTGTTGAAAGAAAAGAAAAGTTTCAAAAAATCGAGAATGAAATATCGCAGCTAGAGGAGGAAATAAAGAAAGAAAAAGACAGCGAGTTTATTTCTCTCGCTGAAAATGAAATAAAAAGCCTTTCGAAAGAAAAAGAAGAGCTTATAGATAATATAAAAGAACTATCAAAGGAAATTGAAAAAATAGGCAAAACTAATAGTAAATTTAAAACTGACTCTGTTATTGTTGAAATAAGAGCAGGAACTGGAGGTGAAGAAGCTGCTCTCTTTGCTAGAGATTTATTTAGAATGTATACAAAATTCGCTGAATCTCAAAATTGGAAAGTAAAGATATTAAACGAAAGAAAAAGTGATTTAGAAGGATTCAAAGAAATAATATTTGAACTCTCAGGAAAAGATGCTTTCAAAAAAATGAGATTTGAGGGAGGGGTACATAGAGTACAAAGAATTCCTGTTACCGAAAAAAGTGGAAGGGTTCACACCTCTACTGCCACTGTTGCTATTTTAGCTAAGCCTAAAAAAGAGGAGGTAAATATAAAACCTGAAGAAATAAAAATAGAAACTTACAAAGCCTCTGGCCCTGGAGGACAATATGTGAACAAAAGGGAAACAGCCGTAAGAATAATACATATTCCAAGCGGCATTGTTGTTTCCTCACAAACCGAAAGAAGCCAGTTAGAAAATAAGGAAAATGCTTTATCAATTCTTGAGGCTAAATTAATGCAACAAAAGGAAAAAGAATTAGAAAATACTCTTTCTAAAGAAAGAAGAAAACAAATAAAGAAAGCCGAGAGGTCAGACAAAATTAGAACTTATAACTTTCCTCAAGACAGAGTAACAGACCACCGGATTAAAAAAACTTGGCATAATATTGATAAAATTATGGAGGGAAAAATTGAAAAAATTGTTTCTAATATAGAAAAAGTCTTAGGTTCAGAAGAAACCTTAAGCTAATTTATCTTTCTATTGCATCAATATCTTTTTGATATTTGCTTGCCAATCTTAGAACTGAATTTCCATAAAACTCTTCATATTTAGACCAAGAAGATCCCGAAAAATATCTCATAGCTGCTCTCCACTCATTTTCTGCTCCCCCTAATTTCTTAAGATATAATCCTGCTGCCAAAAAAGAGTCCTTTATACTCCAAGGATCTGGTTCTCTTCCTAATGTAGATCTTAACTCGGGCTCTAAATAAACCCAAGTTGATGGAATAAATTGAGCTGGTCCCATTGCACCTCCCCAGCCGTACTTTAAAGGGCAAGAAACAAGAGTGCTTGAAGGGTCCCTACCTAAAGATTTTGTAATCTTTAGAAAATAAGGAATGTCTCTTTTAGGATTCATTACTCTACTTAAAGTACTTCCAGAAGAAGATCTTTTTCCATCACCTGTAGTAAAATCAGTCACGTAGCACTGCCCAACATTTCTTCCAATATTTGATTCTTGAGTTAGTATAGCAAGTAAAAAAGCGGGTCTAATTCCTGTTATTTTTTGGACGTATTTTGCCATTTCTACAGCCTCTCCAAAAGTAGGAGCTTTTTCTATTCCAATTAATTCGAAAATTCTTGCCCTAATTTTAGCTGCCTTTTCTTTAGTTTCTTTAAGATAAGCTTCATATTTCGCCTCACTTCCTTCGGTCTTTCTTAACAGATATTCTTTTTCTTTCCTAACCTCCTCAGACTCTTGTTTTTGTAATTGCTGTACAAGTAATTGTCTTTCCAGCTTTTCTTTCTCAGCATCTAAAGACTCTTTTTGTCTACTTAAGGAAGCTTTAAGTTTCTCCAAATTACTCAATAGTTCTCTGTTTTTTTCACTAACCATCTCTAATTCCAGCACATCATTAAAAAAATCTGAAATTTTATTCTCAGATAATAGAATTTCTAAATTTGTTCTTTGATCCTTTTCATATATGTATCTTAAAATTTGAGCTATTTGCTCTTTTGCCTTATTTATTTTTTCTGTAGTGTTATTTATCGAGTTTTTTGTGTCATTTATTTGCAGGCTAAGGTCTTGAACAACTAAATTCCCTTGCTGTATTTGAAGATTTAATTGCTCTACTTGCTTTTTAAGACTAAAAACTTTATTTTGTAAGCTTATTCGTTGCGACTTGGTTTTTGAAAGATCTCTTTCTATCTTTTCAGCTTTTCGGTTAAAATAATCCTCGCATTTTTCTAAAAAAGACTGGCAATCTGATTTAGACATCGAAGAGCAAATTTTCTCCACCTGCTCTAAAGAATCACAAACTTCTGGAAAATTAGGAACAGAAACATCTGCCTTCAACTTAAAAGGAAAAATAAAAAATAAGAGAATAATTGGCAAAATAATTAAAAAAGAGAAACCCTTTCTCATTTTTTCTCTTTAGGGCCCTCCTTGTTTAAAGATGATTCTGCTTGGGAGACTTCTTTTTTCTCTTCCTCTTTCTCCTCTAATACTTCTTCCTTCTCTACTGCCTCTTCTTCTTTTCTTGGTGCTACCACTAGAGCTACTACCTCATCTTCCTTTCTTAAAATTTTTATCCCTTCAGGCACTTTCAAATCTGATATTTTGATTTCATCGTCTATATTTTTCAAGTTTGAGATATCTACCTCTATCTCATGAGGTAATTCCTGGGGAAGCCCCTTCACCTTAATCTCTGTCATTTCTTTAACCAATATCCCTCCTAAACTTTTAACTGCTGGAGATTCTCCCACAAGTTTAATAGGTACATCTACTTCTGTTTCCTCTTTTAGAGAAGGTTGAAAAAAATCTACATGGATAAACTCTCCTGTTACCGGGTTTGTATCCCAATCATGGATAAGAGCTTCATACTTCTTGCCATCATCAAGTTCCAGAGAAATTAATGTTGTCTCTCCTGCGTCTTTATAAATCTTTTTAAAATCCTTCAGGTCTATCTTTAAAAGAATATTACCAATTTCCGGACCATACAAAACAGCTGGGATTTGGCCCTCTTCTCTTACCTTTTTAGATTTTTCCTCTTTTGTTCTTTTTTTTACTTTAATTGATGGCATCTTAGTCTTCTTCTATCTCAATAATTTTCATTGGGCAAATATCAACAGCAGATTGCGCACATTCTAAATCTTCTTCCTTTAATTCTAATTCTTCTTTTCCATCCTCTCTTAGCTTTGAACCTATTATATGAGATTTCCCATCCTCCTTTAATTCAAACAGCTTAGGACAACTCGAATGGCAAAAACCGCAACCTGCGCATCTTGATCTATCTAAAATCAATTTTTTCATATTTCTTACTTAAATATTATTTTTTTAATTTTATTTGTTATTTCTAAGGGGTTTTCTCTTTGCCAAACATTTCTTCCTACCGCTATCCCAGCAGCTCCAGCCGAGATAACATCTCTCACCATTTCAAGAAATTCTTCTTCAGTTTTTTCTTCCCCTCCAGAAACTACGACTTTAACCTTTCCTGCGACTAATACAACCTTCTGAAATGTCTTTCTAGAACCTGAATACTTAACCTTCACCATATCAGCACCTAACTCTAAACCTATCCTAGCTGCCCAAGCAACAATATTCGGATCACTTTCATTTTCTACAGATTCTCCTCTAGGATAAATCCAAGCAATAACAGGCATTTTTAATTTATGAGCTCTCTCTACGATCTCTCCAAACTCCTTTATCATTCTCCATTCGTATTCGCTCCCAGGATAAATTGTATATCCTACCGCAAAAGCTCCCAAGCTTTTAGCAAACTCTACACTACATTCTTGGGGACTGTAAGGATCTGTCTTTGGCAACCTTGTTTTCCCATTAATCTTTAAAATTAATGGAACTTTCTTTCTAAGCCTTGAGTTCTTGTAGTATTTCTCCGCTACTCCTTTTTGAAGAATAACCCCACTAAATCCACCTTTTTCAGCAATTTCCAGAATGTAGTTTGGATCAATTGATTTTTCATCAAAATCAGTAGGGCCATGCTCTAAACCATGATCGTAGGCTAAAAAAATATATTTCCCATTATTACTTATTTTCTCTAAAACCTCTATCATAAGAACTTTATTTTTTTAACTTTTATATTGTATAGTCTTTGTCCCTTTCTTAAAAGTCCATTCTTAGCTCCCGGAACCTTAATACAAGAAGTTGCATTGCTTGTGGCTAATTTTATAGCATATTCTATATTATTTTTTCTTAAAAGTCCAACCAAGAATCCACTTCCAAAAGCATCTCCTGCTCCTGTCTTATCTAAAGTTTTTACCTTTGGGGTCCTTGTCTCAAAAATATAACCTTGCGAATAAACCTTAGAACCTTTTTCCCCTTCTGTAATTACAATAATCGTTTTCTGGGAAGAAAATTCTATCAGCCTTTTAAAAACATCTCCCGTTTTCTTTTTGGATGTCAGCAACAAAGACTCTTCCCTGTTAAGAATCAATAAATTTACCATCTTCAAAAATCTCCTATAAGAAATATTTGAGCGAAATAGAGAAATCTGATCTATGCTAGGATTTAAAGCTACTTTTATTCTCTTTTTTTGAGCAAAATTAACAATCTTTTGGAAAACTTTTGCTGATTTACCCGAAAGAGGAGCTACATAGAACCACCTTGCATTAATCTTCTCCCAAGGAATATCTTTTTCTGTAAGAGATGAGGCTGCTCCTCGAAAAACTAATATCGTCTTTTCTCCTCCTTTTGTAGAAAAAATAACAGAATATTCTGTAGAAACCCTTTTCTCCTTTCTTATAAAAGTTCTAAGTCCATTTTCTTCTAAAAACTTTATGATTCTCTCTCCTAAAATATCATCTCCTACCTTTCCTACATAAGCCGTATTAAAACCTTGCCTCAAAAAAGTGAAAGCAGTATTCGTTCCCCCACCTCCAACAAACACTTCTAAGTCTTTGATTTTTAGCTTCATTCCCAAAGGAAACCCTATAATCCTTCCTGAAGGAGAAAGTTTACTTTTTTCAATTATAAAATCTCTTTTTTTAATTTTCAAAAGAGAGTCAAAAGAAACTGAACCAAAAGTTACTACATCATACATAAAAAACTATTTCTTTGATAGCTTTATTATCGTTTTGATAACAGTATCTGGATTTAAAGAAATTGAGCTAATTCCTTCTTTTAGCAAAAACTCAGCGAATTCAGGAAAATCAGACGGGGCTTGGCCACATATACCAGAGTATTTATTCCTCCTGTTGCAAGCTTTTATAACTTTCCTTATCATTTCCTTTACAGCTTCATTCCTCTCATCTCCTATATAAGATATCTGACCATTATCTCTATCTAAACCTAATGTTAATTGAGTAAGATCATTAGACCCAATACTCATTCCATCAAAAACATCTAAGAATTTTTCTACCAGAATAACATTAGATGGAATTTCGCACATTACATATATCTCCAAGCCATTTTTTCTCCTTAAACCAAATTTCTCAATTAACCTTATTACTTTTTTACCCTCCTCTACCGTCCGACAGAAAGGAACCATTACCATTACATTATCTAAACCCATCTCCTCCCTTACTCTTTTTATAGCTTCAATTTCCATCTTAAAAGCAGGTTGAAAGCCAGGGTCTAAATATCTACAAGCCCCTCTAAATCCAAGCATCGGATTAGATTCCTCTCTTTCAAAAATTTCACCTCCCATTAAATTTTTATATTCATTTGTCTTAAAATCAGAGAACCTCACAATTACCTTTCGAGGGTAAAAAGCAGCGGCAATTTGAGCTACTCCTTCAGATAATTTCTCTATAAAATATCTTCTCTTATCTCTATAACCTATTGTAATCTCCTCTATTTTCTCAACAATCTTCTGAATTTTCTTTGATTTTATCTTTTTAATTTTATCTAAGTGGTAAAGAGCTAAGGGATGAATTTTAATCTTCTGAGCAATAATAAACTCTTCTCTTGCTAATCCTACTCCATCTACAGGCAAAAACGAGGTCCTAAAGGCAATTTCCGGAGCTCCTATATTTACCATAACCTTTACTTTTAGCCTTGGAATTCTTTTAAGATTGTATCTTTTTACTTGAAACGGAACTTTTCCCAGAAAAACTCTCCCCTCTAATCCTTTAGTACAATCAACAGTTACCTCTTGGGCAGTTTTAAGAATTTTTGTTGCTGATCCGGTTCCCACAATAGCAGGTATTCCTAACTCTCTTGAAATTATAGCTGCATGACATGTTTTTCCCCCTTCATCAGTAATAATCCCTTTTGCTATCCTCATGGCCGGTACCCAATCAGGGTCAGTCATTCTCGTTACAAGAATCTCTCCTTTCTTAAACTGAGAAATTTTTGAAATGTCTTTTATTACTCTTACCTTACCTGAAGCTATTTTGTTTCCTATAGCAATACCTATTAGTATAGGTTTACTTTTTGTATGCACAGAATATTCCTCGTAATATGTTTCCTTTTTTGTTCCAAATACAGTCTCGGGTCTTGCCTGAACTATAAACAATTCTCCGGTCTCTCCATCTTTCGCCCATTCGATATCTTGAGGTTTTCTGTAATAATCTTCTATAACCTTCCCCCACCTTGCTAATTTTATTACCTCCTTATCAGTCAAAGAAAATTTCAGTTGATTATCATCTGGAACCTTTACTTCCTTTAATCCTCCTCTCTGAGAGAATACATATTTTACTTTCTTTCTTCCTAGGCTTTTTGAAATTATAGGACTTATATTTTTCCCAAATAATTTTTCCTTAAAAACATAAAAAGTATCTGGGGTAATTTTTCCTTTAACAATCATCTCTCCTACTCCAAAAATTGAATTAACTACAATAACATTTCTAAATCCAGACTCTGTATCTAAAGTAAACATTATCCCAGAAGATCCCTTATCTGATCTCACCATCTTTTGAATTCCTACCGAAAGAGCAATTTTCATATGGTTAAACCCTTTTTCTTCCCGATAAGCTATAGATCTTGCTGTAAAAAGAGAAGCTACACATTTTTTAACAGCTTTTAGGAGTTCCCTATCTCCAGAAATATTTAAATAAGTCTCTTGTTGCCCGGCAAAAGAAGCTGAAGGAAGATCTTCAGCAGTAGCTGAAGATCTTACAGCAACCTTAAGGTTTTTCACATGATATTTCCTCCCTAATTTCCTATAACTGATTAAAATCTCTTCTTTTAGATCCTTAGGAAACTCACCGGATAAAACAAGATTTCTAGCCTCTCTACTTACTTTTTCTAAAATTCTAATATCACTTAAATCATGTTTTTCAAATAGGGCTTCGAGTTTCTCCCTTATGCCATTTTCCTCCAAAAAGTACCAGTAAGC
>CAZLLZ010000014.1:0-8463 GCA_964560945.1 uncultured Candidatus Saccharibacteria bacterium
GGAGGGGAAAATAGCTGAAGTTTACCAAAGTGGGAAAGAAAACGTTTTTCTGAACTTTGAAAAACCATACCCTAATCAATGTTTTACAGCGGTTATTTTTTCTTCAGATGTCTCTTATTTTCCGGAAGATATTAAGGGAATATACACTGGTAAAATAGTAAGAGTTAAAGGGATAGTGAAAGAATATAAAGGAAAACCGGAAATTATCCTGAAGTCTCCTCTTAATATTCGACTGGAAGATGAAAAAGAGAAAAAATTAAATAACGAGTCTTGGGATTATGTTTTTAAATTCAGCTAAAAAAGAATATTTTAAGAAGGTATCTTTTTTCTATCGTTTTCCTAGGGATTTTAAAATATTGTGCATCTACGAGCTGATGAGAAATATTGCTATTGGAATGACAGGTATTTTTCTTCCGATCTTCTTTTTTCAAAAATTCTCAAAAAGCATCTTCTGGGTTATTATTTTCTACTGGCTTAGTTATCTCCTTTTTCTCTTCTTTGTTCCTTTAGGGGCTAAAATTATGTCCCGAATAGGATTGAAAAAGTCAATGATTATTGGGAGAGTTATAGTACTTTTCTTTTATCTTTCTCTTGTTTTTTTCCAGGATAATTTAACTCTTCTTTTTATTTTTTCCCAAATTATTCTTCTGATATTTAGAATATTTTATTGGGTTCCTTATCACACCGATTTCGCGAAATTCACTGATGGGAAGATGAGGGGAAGAGAAATAGCGTTTTTAAGAGCAGGGGTTTATATAGCTGGTATCATTTCTCCTTTTTTAGCAGGATTGATACTTTCTTTCTATAATTTTAATGTTCTTTTCGTAGTGGCTATTTTTATCTTTGCTTCCTCTATTGTGCCACTTTCTTGGTTGAGTGAAACTAGAGAAAAGTTTTCTTTTTCATATTTTCAAACCTTTAGAATACTTTTTAAAAGGTATAATTGGAGAATGCTTGTTGCTTATGCTTCTGATGGAGCCCAAAGCTTTGTGGGAATGGTAATCTGGCCTGTCTTTATTTTTCAGTTGCTTAGAGGTAATTATGAAGTAGTAGGAGGAATATCAGCTTTAATTGTTTTGGCGACTGTGCTTCTTCAGTTAGTTGTGGGAGGTCTTACAGATAAGACGAAAAAAAAGAATGTATTAAAATGGGGATCCGCTCTTTATTCTCTAGGATGGGTTTTTAGAGGTTTTGTTAACACAGCTTTTAATATTTTTTTAGCCTCTGTTTTTCAAAACTTTTCTGCTCTTTTATTAAGAACACCTTTTGATGCTCTTTTTTATGAAAAAGCAGCAGACAGAGGGTCGTATGTTGATGAATATACGGTTTTAAGAGAAATTTCTCTAAACATAGGGAAAGCGATTACGGGATTAATCTTGTTGTTACTTATTTATTTCTTTGGTATTAGAATTTCCTTTATCTTAGCTGGTATAGCTAGCCTTTTTGTTAACTTGTTGTAGTTTGTGTTTTAAAATAAAGAAAAATTATGAGGTTTTTTCTTTTAAATTTAGACTATGTGCTTGATCCACAAGGAGAAACGAAAGTCCGCCTATTTGGAAAAAGCGAGAAAAGAAAACTAATAGAGAAAAGTTTTAATTTCTCTCCTTGTTTTTTTGTTCTTCCTTCTGCTAGCAAAGAGAATAAGGCAATAAGAGAGATAAAGGAACTATTGACTAAAGAGAAGAAAAAAGTGAAAGAAATAGAAATTACAAAGAAGAAATTGGCTGGTGAAGAGAAGAAATTTATTAAAATTGTATGCTTCTCTCCTCCCGATACTCAAAAAATTAGAGATATTGTAAAGAAATTGGAAAAAAAGAAAGAGGGGTCGGGAAGTGTGGTTGAAGAATATCAATATTCTCTTGGGTTCACAGAATCTTTTTTATTGGAGAATAAAATTTATGAGCCGGGTTGGATAGAAATAAAAAATGGGAAGATAAATCCTGTGAGAGTTGATGAAAAACCTGATTTAAAAGTTATAGCTTTTGATATTGAAGTGACCGTTGATGATGGAAGGGAAAAAATTATAATGATTTCTTATTTTGGGAAGAACTTTAAAAAAGTTACAACTTATCGAAAGAAAGGGAAATATCCTCCTTTTGTAAAAATAGTGAAAGATGAAAAAGAGCTTTTGGAGGATTTCCGAGAGACTATTAAGGAAGAGGACCCAGATATTATTTTAACTTATAATGGAGACGCTTTTGATTTTCCGATGATTAGGGAAAGGGCAAGGGAATATAAAGTGAAGATAGATGTCGGGAGAGGAGGGGAAGAGTTTAAGTTTGTGAGAAGAGGAAGATCGTCAGCAGCTTATATCGCAGGGAGAGCTCATATCGATCTTTTTCTCTTTATTAATAATATTCTTTCCCCAAATTTAGAAACAGAAGTTTTAACTCTAAATGCAGTATCTGCCGAACTTTTAGGAGATAAAAAAATTGATATGGATTTTCAAGAGTTGTTGGAGAGTTGGCGAAAGAAAAAAGATCTCCAGAAACTAGCCTTTTATTGTCTAAAAGACTCAGAGTTAACATTTAGACTTTATGATGTTTTGTTTCCCCAGATTTTAGAGCTTTCTAAAGTAACAGGTCAATTGTTATTTGATGTTTCCAGGATGACTTATTCTCAGTTGGTAGAAAGTTATTTAACAAAAAGAGCTTATTCTATAGGAGAAATTATTCCTAACCAGCCCAAGTTTGATGAGATTTTAAAGAGGAAGCGATTTACTTACCTTGGAGGATATGTTAGAGAACCTATCGGAGGGATTCATGAAAATATCGCCATATTAGATTTCCGTTCTCTTTATCCTTCTATTATTGCTACATTTAATATTTCTCCCGAAACTCTCAACTGTTCTTGCTGTAAAAATGATAGTTATAAAGTTCCGGGAAGAAATTTATGGTTTTGCAAAAAGAAAAAAGGATTTGTCTCTTCAGTCATAAGAGATCTTTTGGAAGAAAGATGGCAGATAAAGAAAAAGATGAAGAGTGTGAAGGAAGATTCTTTGGAGTATCATCTATTAGACACAAGGCAAAATGTCATAAAAATTATTGCAAATGCTACCTATGGCTATTTTGGATTTCCGGCTTCTAAATGGTATTGTAGGGAATGCGCAGAATCTGCAGCTGCCTGGGGAAGGGAATTAATAAAAAAAGTAATAGAAGAAGGGAGTAAAGAATTTATTGTTATCTATGGAGATACAGATTCAGCTTTTTTGAAATCAAAAGAGGGGAGAGAGAAAAGTTTTGAAAAAGATATAGAGAAGTTTCTTGAGAAGATTAATAAATCATTTCCGGGAATTATTGAACTTAATCTCCAGGGATTTTACAGAAGGGGTATTTTTATTCCTAAAGGATTGATTAAAGGAACAGCAAAAAAGAGGTATGCTCTTTTAGATAAGGAAGGGAAAATTCTAGTTAGGGGATTGGAGACAGTAAGAAAAGATTGGTGTAATTTAGCAAAAGATCTTCAGAGAAAAGTTTTAGAATTTGTTTTAAGGGAGGAAGATATCGAGGGTGCGAAAAAATATACAAAAGAGGTAATAGAAGCTCTAAAGAGAGGAAAAGTTGAATTAAAAGATTTAATAATTTATGAGCAATTAACAAAACCGATTGAGCAATATAAATCTCTTTCTCCTCATTTAGCCTGCGCAAAGAAGATGAAAGAGAAAGGGGAGGAAGTGAAGCCAGGAACTATTATAATGTTTGTTATTTCTAAGAAAGGAGAAACTATTTCAGATAAAGCTATACCGGTTGAATGGGCGACTCTTTCAGACATTGATACTAATTATTATATTTATCATCAGTTAATACCAGCTGCCCTGAGAGTTCTCTCTGTTTTTGGTATAAAAGAAGAAAATTTATTATCGTAGTGGAATGAATATTTTAGAAGTAAAAAAATTAACTGTAAAAGATAGAGAGGGGAAGATTATTCTCAGAGATGTTTCTTTTAATGTAGAAAAAAATTCCATCCATGTTATTTTAGGATCTAATGGTTCTGGAAAATCTACACTAGCCTTTGTTTTAATGGGATTGAAAAAATTTAAAGTGGTGTCAGGGAGAATTTTATTTGAGGGAAGAGATATTACTCATCTCTCTCCATCTTCAAGAGCTAAAAAGGGAATGTCTTTGGCATTTCAAGATCCTGTTTACATTGCGGGGATAAAGGTAAAAGACTTTTTGTTGGCAGGTAAGAAAAAAGCATCCTTAGAGGAATTGAAAAAAGTTCTTTCTTTGGTAGGGCTTTCTCCAGATTTTTTAGAGAGAAAACTTGATAGGAGTTTGAGCGGTGGAGAAAGAAAAAGAATAGAGTTATCTTCTCTTATCTTAATGAAGCCGAAATTGATGATTTTAGATGAGCCAGACTCAGGATTAGATATTATTTTCTACAAAAGATTCTCCGGTTTCTTAAAGAGAATAAAGAGAGAGACAGGTTCTACCATTCTTCTTATCACTCACAGAGAAGAAAAAGGATTGGAAAATGAAAAAGCTACTCTTTTGTATAAAGGGAGTATTCTAGACAGAGGAACCTTTAAAGATTTAATAAAGAGATATGGCCAATATTTCATCTAAAACATTAACCACAAGGAGAGATTGTGATCTCCACTTAAAACTTTTAGAGGGAAAAAAGATTCCTTTTCTTTTTGCTCAAGGGAATAAGATTTCCTCTCTAAATACTATCCCAGGGGTTTCTATTATTTCTAAAGAGAAAGGAAGGAGAATAGAGATTAATCTCAAGGTTTTAAGAGGAGTAAAATTAAAAAATCCTATTTTTTTCTGCTTTGCTATTTTCCAAAAAAGAGGAACTCAGAAGATTTCAGTCAAGTTAATATTAGAAGAAGGAAGCCAAGCTAAACTTCTTACGAACTGTGTTTTTCCCGAGTCAGAGAATGTTTTCCACGAGATGAAAATGGATATTATTTTGAGGAGAAAAGCAAAATTAATTTTTCTGGAGAATCATTATCATGGGGAGAAAAAAGGAGCAAAAGTAAGACCGATTTTAAGAGTGAAAATGGGAGAAAGGGCATATTTTCAAAGTGAGTTTTTAGCTGTCCAGGGGAAAATAGGAGACTTGAGTATTTTTTCTGAAGTATTTGGAGGAAAAGAAAGTTCAGGAGATATTTTAACAAAAGTAGTAGGGAGAGGAAGAAATGATAGAATAACGATTTTAGATAATTTTTATTTGATAGGAGAGAATTCTAAAGGTATGATAAAAACAAGAGGAGTATCAATGGGAAGGGCTAAGATTTTCTTTCAAGGAGAAGTAGTTGCGAAAGAGAAAGCAAAGTTCGCTAGAGGTCATATGGATTGCCAAGAGATAGTGATTGGAGACCATTCTTTAGCGAAGTCGGTTCCATCCATAGAAGTAAGAAATCCAGAAGCAAGAATTACCCATGAAGCTTCTGTGGGGAAAATTAGCCAGAGGGAATTAGAGGTTTTGATGACGAGAGGACTTTCTGAAAAAGAAGCAGTAGATTTCATTATAAAAGGCATGATGTTAGGTATTTAATATGGCTTCTAAAATTAAAAAAGATATTTTAATATCAGAGGTTATTCAGGACCCAAAATTAAGAGAAGTGTTGGAAAATAAGTATTCTCTTCCTTGCCTTGGCTGTCCATTTTTTGCTATGGAAGCTGGATATCTTACATTGGAAGACGTTGCCAATTCTTATGGGATCAATTTAGAGGAATTGTTAAATGATTTAAATAAGGTTCAGGAAAACAAAGGCAGTAAAAGTAAAAAAATATGAAGATATCATTTTTTGAAATTAAGGGCTGGGAAAAAAGATTACTAAAGAAATCACTTTCTGGACATAAAGTAAAGTTTTTTTCAGATCCTTTAGGTCTTAAAAATATAGAAGATGCCAAAGATTCAGAGATTATTTCTCTTTTCATATATTCTCGTTGCAAAAAAGATATTTTAAAAAAGCTCAAAAAATTGAAGTTTATTGCCACTCGCTCTACGGGAGTAGATCATATTGATTTAAAAGAATGTCAAAGAAGGAAAATTGAAGTTTCCAATGTTCCTTTTTACGGAGAAAACACAGTGGCTGAACATACCTTTGCCTTGATCTTGGCTATTTCAAGGAATATTCATAAATCTTATGTAAGAGTCCTTAGGGGAGATTTTTCCATTGAAGGTTTAAAGGGTTTTGATTTGAAAGGAAAAACAATTGGAGTTGTAGGAGCAGGGCATATAGGACTAAATGTGATTAAGATTGCTCGAGGATTTGGAATGAATGTTTTAGCTTTTGACGTAAAGCAAGATCACTTTATTGCTGAAGTTCTTGATTTTAAATATGTTCCCTTAGATTATTTGCTCAAGCATTCAGATATTATTACCCTTCATGTTCCAGCAATTTCTTCAACATATCATCTTATTAATAGGGAAAACATAAAGAAAATAAAAAAGGGGGCTATCTTGATTAATACTTCCCGGGGATCTGTTGTGGAAACAGAAGCTATTATTGAGGCACTTGACAAAGGAATTCTTTCAGGGGCAGGTTTGGATGTTTTAGAGGGTGAAGAACTAATTAAAGAGGAAAAACAACTTCTTTACGATAAAAAGAAAATAGAAAGTTTAAAGAATTTAGCGAAAGATCACATCCTTTTAGCAAAAGAAAATGTAGTTTATACTCCCCACATTGCTTTTTATTCCCAAGAAGCATTGGAAAGAATATTAAGAACAACAGTTGATAATATAAAAGCTTTTATAAAGAATAAACCTATAAATCTCGTTAATCCTTAATTAAAAAACATGGAAGAGGAAAAAAAGAAAAAAGAGATAAAAGAAGTTTTCTCAAGATTTATTGAAAAAATCTATCCATCAGAAAAGGAAATGGAAACAATTTTACTTTCTAGGAAGAAACTAAGGGTTTATTATGGAATAGATCCTACAGGTCCCCATCTTCATTTAGGGCACTCTTTACAGATTCTTTTATTGAAAAGATTCCAAAATTGGGGACATAAAGTTATTCTTTTGATAGGAGATTTTACCGCCCAGATAGGAGATCCTACCGGTAAACTATCTACAAGGAGAGTTTTAACGGAACGTGAAGTCAAATCGAATTATAAAAATTATAAGAAGCAGGTAGAAAAAATATTGAATTTCGAAGGAAAGAATAAAGCGGAAATTAGATTTAATAGTGAATGGTATAAAAAATTTTCTTTTAAAGATGGAATATCATTAATGACAAAAATAACCTATAGCCAGTTGATAAAAAGAAGTATGTTTCAAAGAAGGATTCAAGAGAAAAAAGAAATATATTTTCATGAATTAATTTATCCTTTACTTCAAGGATATGATTCAGTTGCCTTAAAAGCTGATGTGGAAATAGGGGGAAATGACCAAACTTTTAATATGTTAATAGGAAGAGATTTAGTGAAGGAATATCAAAAAAGAGAGAAATTTGTTATTGCTACAAAATTACTTGAGAATCCAAAAACGAAAAAGAAATTAATGTCAAAATCAGAAGGAGGAATTATTGCTTTAGATGAGAAGCCATTGGAGATGTATGGGAAAATTATGGCTCTTTCTGATGAAGTTATTATTCCTCTTTTGACTCTCTGTACAGAAGTTCCATTAAGTATTGTGAAAGAATATGAGAGAGAGATGAGACAAGGAAGAATTAATCCTCGTAATGTGAAAGCTTTCGTTGCCAGAGAAATTGTTAAAATGTATCACGGAGAAAGAAAAGCTATAGAGTCAGAGAGGGAATTTGAGAAGATTTTTAGGAAAAAAGAAATTCCTCAAAAGATTGAGGAGATAAAACTGAAGAGAAAGAAAGTTCCGGTTCTTAATTTTCTCTTGTCTTTAGGGTTGGTCTCTTCTAAATCTGAAGCAAAAAGATTAATTTTACAAAAAGGGGTGAAAATAAACGGAAGAGAATTAACCGATTGGAAGACAAATATTTTGCCTGAGGATAAAATGATAGTTCAAGTAGGAAAGAGGAAATTTAAGAGAGTGAGAATTATCTAAAATGAATATTCTCTGGCAGAAAAGATTGGAGAGGATAGCCCCTCTTTTTATTTTGTTTTTAATTGGGGCTAATATTCTCTCTTGGATAACCGTTTTTTATCTTAGGGATGATTCTCTAAAAGTTGTTTTCTTTGGTGTCGGGCAAGGAGATTCAATTTTTATTGAGACTCCGCAAAAACATCAGATTCTTATAGATGGAGGCCCTTCTCCAGAAAAAATATTGGAGAAACTAGGGGAAGAAATGCCATTTTATGATAGATCAATAGATCTCCTACTTTTAACTCATCCAGAATCAGACCATTTAAGAGGATTGATAGAAGTTTTAAAGTACTATAAAGTTAATTATGTACTTTATACAGGGATTAAAAAAGATACCTTAGTGGATAGGGAATGGGAGAATCTACTGAAAGAAAAGAAACCTCATATTATTTTTGCTAGAGGGGGAGAAGGATTCACTTCCGGAAAAGCAAGGTTGACAGTTATTTACCCTTT
>CAZLLZ010000015.1:0-8455 GCA_964560945.1 uncultured Candidatus Saccharibacteria bacterium
TTACCTGGCCTCAAGGTACTCAAGAAAGATAGCAAGGAGCGCAAAGCGGGTTTCGGATACGGGACTTTCTCCCTCTTTGGTTGGCCGTTCCAGAACCATTTTCCTACCCAAGCCTTGCCTTTTTATTCTCCCTCAGCAAGCTTATCTATAAGAACATTATAGATAAGCTCCCGACGCTATCTCCTTACAACCCCCATAAGAAAATATCTTATGGGTTTGGGCTCTTCCCTTTTCGCTCGCCGCTACTTAGGGAATAACCTAATTCTCAGTAAATAATATTTTTAAAAAATAATAAATGAGAATTAGGTTTGTTTTCTTTTCCTCTGGGTACTGAGATGTTTCACTTCCCCAGGTTCGCCTCCCGAGAATTAACTCAGGATAACCCCGATTGATTTCGGGATTGGGTTTCCCCATTCGGAGATCTGCGGATCAAAGGTTGCTAGCCACCTCCCCGCAGCTTATCGCAGGCACGCCACGTCCTTCATCGCCTCTCGGTCCCAAGGCATCCACCATTCGCCCATAAACAACCCTTTTAACTGGCATTTAGAAGTTGTTTCCGCATTATTTAGTTTTAAAGTACTGAATTTTAAAAGCCGCTCTAAAGCGGCTATTCAATCAATCCCCATTCAACATAAGTCTTAACCACCACTTCCCTCTCCAGGATCGCCGCTTAACAAGATTTTTCTTTTGACTTTTATTTCTATCATATAATGTCTTAGTGTCTATTTTATTCAAATAAAAACTCCTGTCAAGCCTCAAATCCTCTCAATAATCTCTTTTATTTTTTCCAAAGCCTTTTGAGGATCTATTCTTCCCTTTGTTTTAGCCATTGTTTTTCCTAAAATGAACTGCAGAGCTTCTTCTTTCCCTTTCTTATAGTCTTCAACTGCTTTTTTACTTTCTCTTAAAGTTTCCTCTACAATTTTTAATATCTCTTGATCTCCGCTAATTTTTGACAATCCCCTATCCTCAATTATATGAGACGGATCTGCCCCAGTTTTGAACATCTCCAAAAGAATACTTTTAGCAATCTTGGAAGATATATCCTTATTAATTAAAAGTGTTACAAACTCTGCAAAATTCTCAGGCGTTATCTTTAATTCACTAATACTAATTTTTTCTTGATTCATCAACCCCTGAAGATCAGAAATAATATAATTAGTAGCTATCTTCACTGCTTCTTTCCTCTCTGATAATTTATTCTTCTCCTTCAACCACTCATCAAGCTCTGAAATAACTTTTTCAAAGTAATCTCCTATCTCAAAATTCTGAACAAAAAACTCCACCTCTTTGTCAAAAAGATTAAACTCTTTTTTAAATCTCCTTCTCTTTTCCTGAGGAAGTTCTGGAACAGATAATTCGATTTTCTCTATTAAATCTTTAGAAATATCAAAAGGTGGAATATCTGGTTCAGGGAAATATCTATAGTCGTGAGATCCTTCCTTCTTTCTCTGAATAAATGTCTTTTCTGTATTTGGATTCCAACCAACAGTTTGTTGAGATACTTTTTCTCCATTTTCTAAGAGATATATTTGCCTTTCTACTTCATAATCAATAGCCCTTTCAACTGCCTTAAAAGAATTAAGATTTTTAACTTCTACTTTTGTCCCCAGATGTTTTCCCTTCGAAACACTTATGTTAGCTTCTACTCTCATTTGGCCCTTTTCCATATTTGCCTCAGCAACATCTAAATATCTCAAGATTAATTGAAGCTCTTTGGCAAAATCCTTAGCTTCTCTAGCAGAATGTATATCAGGTTCTGTAACAAGTTCCATTAGAGGAATACCTGCTCTATTAAAATCTATCAAAGAAAATCCTTTATCTTCTAAATGAATAGATCTCCCGGTATCTTCTTCTAAATGAATTCTCTTTATTCTAATTTCCTTTTCTCCTATCTTTAAAAATCCATTCTTACACAAGGGGAAATCAAGCTGAGTAATCTGATAATTTTTCGGAAGATCAGGATAAAAATAATTCTTTCTATCAAATCTTGTGAAGGAAGCTATTTGACAATTAAGAGCCAAACCCACTTTTATAACTTTTCTTATTGCTTCCTCATTAGGTACTGGAAGCACTCCCGGATGTCCTAAACAAACAGGGCAAATATTAACATTCGGCTCTTTCTCATCCGGATCATTTTTACAAGAGCAAAACATTTTTGATTTTGTCTTTAACTCTACATGTATCTCTAATCCTATTGTTGGTTTATAATCCATATTTTATTTCTTTATTTTTAAAGCATCCCCTTACTATATATTCTTCTTCATTATTAAATTATAACACAAAAAAATAAAAGAAGGCCCGAAGGCCTAGTGAACTTGTTTTTGATTATTAGTAGATGGTAAGAGAATACTTGGATTTTCTTTTAATATATCTTCAACAAGCGATACGTCAAATACTCTCTTTAGAATATCATTACAGCTCTTCTCAGAAGATATAACCGTAATCTCATCACTTATATATTTCCTAAGAATAGTCAGGGTTTCTAAAAAATCTCCATCTCCTGAAACAAGAACAAACTTACACTGCTCTCCTTGCTGGCAACATATCAATGCCTCCTTCATAAACAAATTAAGAATCTTCTGATCTACTTGACTCACTTCAGCCATCCCAAAATCTTTTTGATCTAAGAGGTAAACTCTTTCCCTCTTTGCTGATACTTCTATTAATTTGAAACCTACATCTTCGTTTGCCTCAAACCCTATCTCTAGATTTCTCATTGCCCTCAGAAAGTTCAGTATCCCAAAAGAAAGATCATTTTTACTTTTCTCCACTCCTAAAAGGCTTACTACTAAATAAATAACAATCTTTGAATCTTTAGCAAATTTATTTTTCAGAAACTCTATAAACTCAAGATAATTAATGTTTTTCTGGGAACTAATCTTCTTTATGCTTCCTCTTAAATTCTCATTATCAATAATCACTATAGTTTTCTTTCTCGCGTTCTTTTCAATATTCCTTTCTCCATTTCTTCCTTCCTTACTTTTAAACAAATTCATTCTACCACCCTATATTAAATGAACAGTTCTCTGAAAATATTAACAGAAAAAATAATAAAAATCAAGTTTTTTATCCTCCTGCTTCTTATATTTGCTTCTCTTTTTTCTCTGTCGTTACCCTTCCTCCTTGCCACTGACCCCTGTATAGATTTGTTTTTCCTTTTACCTCAAAAAACATAATGTGAATTACTCGAGAGCCTAACTCTAAATGAAATTTCCTTTTACTGAAATTATAAATTCCCATCGTCAGTTGCCCTTTATACCCTGGGGGAACTTGACCCCCAAAGACATAAACTCCTGATCTAAAAAGGGTAGATCTTGGAGTAGAAAGAGCTAAAATTCCTTCCGGGAGATTTACTTTTTCTATCGTTCTTAAAAGATAATATTTACCAGGCTCTAAAATAAATTCTTTCTTTTCACCTTCTCTATATCCTAAAAGGAGTTTTGCTTTTGGTGTTACTCTCTCTTCTATTCCAAGAAATCCCTCTCCTTCTACCTCATATATCTCCCCCACCCTTAAATCAAAACCTGCCCCTTCAGGGTTTTTTAATTCTCTTTCTGACAAATTTTCTACAAGTTTTATTTCTTTTACAAGTTCTAATAATTTATCAATACCTATAATCATTATTATTTTTTACCTCTCTTTTGAGCTGAAATTAAAACATTATTTAATAATAAAGCTACTACTAAAGGACCTATTCCTCCCGGAACTGGAGTAATAAAAGAAGCTACCCTGCTAATATCTTTCTTATCTAAATCACCCATTACCTTACCTCCTATCACCCTTATACCAGCATCGATGATAGCAACTCCTTTTTTAAGGAAGTCTTTCTTAATAAATCCTGGCTCCCCTAAAACAGAGATAATAATATCTGCTTTTGACATCTCTCTTTTTATAAAACTTTCTCTCATATTACTAAATGTTAGTGTCTTTATTCGAAAACCCTGGATCTTCAGAAAATCAGAGAGAGTCTCTGAAAAAATGTCTGATTTTACAAGAGCTATTATTCCATCACTCAAAGAAATTTTTTGAGCCTCCTGTAAAGCTATACTAATAGCAGAGGCCAAAGGAGGAAGAAAATTAGTTTTTCCTTCTTTTAAAAGCATTCTGTTTTGGGGATGAAAACCATCGACATCTTTTTCAGGAATTATCATTGAAATTATTTCTGTAGGATTAAGATTTTCAGGTAATGGAAGTTGAACAATAATTCCATCTACAGAATTATCGCGATTAAAGTCATTTATTGTTTTCAGGACATCTCCTTTATCTACATTTTTAGGAAACTCTTTTTTAATCAGCTCAATACCAACTTTATTTGCTGCTCTCTCTTTGTTTGAAATATAAAGATCTATTTCTGGGTTTTCTCCAATTTTGATAATGGCCAATTTCGGTCTCTCTTTTAAAGAAGAAACCTCTCTGCTTACTTCCCCCAAAATAACATCTGATATTTTTTTACCATCGAAAATTACCATAGACAGGAAATCTTTTAGAAATCTCTTTAACTCTTTTTTTAACTCTTTCTTTTACCTTTTTATTTTTTATGTTCCTTATAACCTCAATTATCAACATAGCCACTTCTTTAGCTTCTTTTTCTCTTAATCCTCTTGTAGTAACAGCGGGCGTTCCTATTCTTATTCCAGAGGGATCAAAAGCAGTTCTTTTATCAAATGGTATCTTATTCCTGTTAACATAGATTCCTACTTTTTCTAATTCCTCCTGAATAAACAGAGAAGGAAGACCAGTAGAAGAAATATCTACAACAAACAAGTGATTATCTGTTCCTCCTGAAACTAATCTGAACCCTTCTTTCTTGAAAACTTCAGCCATTGCTTTTGCGTTTAATAAAACTTGTTCCTGATATTTCTTAAAAGAAGGCTTTAAAGCTTCTAAAAAACAGATTGCTTTAGCTGCTATTATGTGATCTAATGGTCCTCCCTGAGCCCCCGGAAACACTGCTCTATCTATTTTTTCAGCTAGGCTTTTACCATCAAAACGATCCTTTTTCTTAGAAAGAATTATCCCTCCCCGAGGACCTCTTAATGTTTTGTGAGTTGTAGAAGTTACTATATCTGCCCAAGGAAAAGGATGAGGATGAAGACCAGCAATAATAAGACCTGCAATATGAGCTATGTCTGCCATTAAATATGCTTTTACCTTATCAGCTATTTCTCTAAATTTTTTAAACTCTAATTTCCTTGAATAAGAAGTCGTCGAGACTATTATTAATCGAGGCCTATATTTCTCTGCTAATTTCTCTACCTCTTTAAAACTAATCTTCTCTGTTTTAGGATCTACAGAAAAATGATGAAATTTGTAAAATCTTCCTGAAAAATTAATCTTTGCTCCATGGCTTAGATGACCTCCAGATTCTAAAGAAAGAGAAAGAACCTTATCTCCCGGTTCCAATACAGCCAAATAAGCAGCTTCATTTGCCTGAGATCCTGAATGGGGTTGAACATTAGCGTGTTCCGCCCTAAAAAGTTTTTTTGCTCTCTCTATTGCTACTTTCTCAATTTCATCAATGAATTTATTTCCTGAATAATATCTCTTCCCTGGATAACCCTCTGAATACTTATTACTCAGAGGAGTTCCCATTGCTCTCAAAACTTCTAAAGAAGTATAATTTTCTGAAGCAATAAGAACCAAACCTTCTTTTTGTCTTAGAATCTCTCTTTTAATTAATTTATAGATTTTCGGATCTTTTCTTGAAAGCATTATTCCCCTAACTTTTGAAAATCTTTATTTAATTCCTCTTGCATCATATCATGAAATCTTTCATCGTAATAAGGAACTTGAGCTTTAATTACCTTGCAATGGTATCTTTCAGGACAAAAGCCAACAGTATAACACTTTGGGACAATGCAATCTGCTAAAAATTTAAATCCTTTCTTCTTTAAAATCTTTTTTATATCAGCTACTTCTCTTATAGTCATTTCTCTTAATTCCTCCTCTACAGTAGCACACAACCTTAAAGGGTAATAACCAGCGATAAGATTATACAAATCATAGTTCTGAAAAACGCTAATTTTTACCGCTCGAGGAATAACAAACAAAGCATCTGAGATACTTGATCCACTCTTAACCAGCTTTGAGTAGGTTTCTAACGAAGAAATAGCTCTCTTTAAATAAAGATAAAGTAAACTCTTTTTCTTCTTTATAATATGGGGGGTTTCTAAAAAGAAATTAATATCTTTAATATCCTTTTCTCCAAGTTTCTCTTTTTCTATCTTCCTTTTATAATTTTTCAAACCTTTCATTGCTTCCTCTAACGAATAGTAGATAGAATCAACGACCATCGAACTGTTCTGTGTCTCTTCTTTTCCCCCCAAACCCTCCATGAAACTCGAGAGATAATATCAAATCTCACCGACAAGTTATAATCTCTAATAATTCTCCTCCTTGTATCAATTAATCTTCTCCACTCTTTTTTTACTCTCCTTTGAGAAATAACTTTTTTAATTTCTTTCTTTAAAGAAAAAAGTTCCTTCTCAAGATCGTAAGGGATATTAAGAGAAAAATTTACTATTTTAAACAAACTCTTTGGAGATAATTCCTTTGTCAAAGCTCTTGCAAGATTGCTTTCTTTAGGATTCTTAAAAATATTAGGGTAAAAATAAGCATTACGGGGGGCAGCTACCCTTGAAGCATAAATAAGATTAACGCCTGATTTTCTAAAATAATCTTCTATCTCCTCTATAAGAATCTCAATTTCTTTTGGCATCCATTCCTTTTCTATCTCCCACTCTCTTTTCAAAGAAACAACAGATTCTACTGGGAATTGGATAATGCCTGTCCCATATATCCCATATTGCAAAATCTTACTCGCCTCATCTTTTGGTATACCCTCTGAAAGAAGGTAATTAAAAAACTCAATATTCTTTCTCGATTCCTCATAATATAGATCTTTTATTTTTCTTTTCTTTAAAAAATTGTCAGGAAAAACTATATCTTTCTCAGAAGTACTTGTTCTTCTTCCAGAAGCCATTAAAGCTGAAGCAAAAATCATCCCTGTAAGAGCTGAATCTAAGAATTTGGTGCCCTCATAAGAGAAAGAGAAAACAGGAGTAGTAGCAATTGAAGAATGCCCTTTTAGAGAAGAATTTTTTAAAATAACTTCTGTTTTCTTTGAAGGATCTTGATTTTTTTTCTTTAAATCCTTTAAAAGTTTTTGAAACGGCTTTCCTTTAAAGGATGACCAAGCAGAAAAAGAAACAATCTCCTGTGAAGGAATATAACTCTCTCTTCTTCTGTATTCAGGAGTGATTCCTAAAAAAGTAACTTTTAAATCACTAACTTTCTTCATCTAAGATCCTCTTGATGAATTTGACTCGCCCGAGGCTTTCTCTGACCAGCATACTTATGATCTCTCTGCTTTGTGTAAGGAATCTCTGCTGGACTGGAAAGCGTTTCAAAAGTCATTGCGCAAATTCTAATCCCGGGATATAAAGCAATAGGAAGAGGCCCTAAATTCCCTATTTCCATCGTTGCTTTTCCTTTCCATCCTGGGTCAAATCTTGCTGCAGTAGAATGTACCACCAACCCCAACCTCCCCAGAGAGCTCCTTCCATCTAACCTTCCCATAATATCGGGAGTAATCTCTATAGTTTCTTCAGTAATAGCCAGAACAAAATCTCTCGGTCTTAAAATTAATGGTCTCTCTTTAGAAATTTTCACCTCAGTCATTATCTTATCCACAGAAGTTTTACGATTTCTAAGATCAATATAGGGATATTCTGTATATTTAAAGATCTTAAACACATCCCCTAAATGAAGATCTAGGGAACAAGGCCCTAATTGCTTTTTAAAATTAGGTTTAGGGGTAATTTTTATCTTACCCTCTTTAATATATCTCTTAATATCTTTATCAGAAAGAATCATCTTTAATAATTTCTTGCTTTTTCTCCAGGTAATAACCTTTTAATTTGAGTCTCTAAGAACTCATACGTTCCAAATAGAACACCCGTATAAAATAAAGCAGACAATAAAGTGTTTTTAAAAAAAGGAATAGCAGCAATATAACAGCTTATTAATCCTGCTGTTGTCCTTGGATAAAATCCACCAAAAAGCCAGAACCCAAAATTAGATATCAGGAAGAACAAAATGGAGGAAATAAAAGAAGCACCTATTACATTATACCATTTTTTATGATTCTTTATCCAAAAACCCAAAATAACAATAACAATGAAAGGAATATAAACAAAAGCCATTAGGATAGGGCTGTAAAAACCAATAAAAAAATCGCTAATTAACATAGCAGAGATAGGAATAATAGCAGCAATCTTTCTTGAAAGATATGCTCCCCCAAAAAGAGCAATACCAATAATAGGAGTAAAATTCAAGGGATGAGGTAAAATCCTAAAAATAGCTGCTCCGAATATAAAAAAAGAAGCAAGTATTAAAGAAGTTATATCTTTATTAAAAAGATTCTGTATCTTTTTCATTTTAAAAAAGAAAT
>CAZLLZ010000016.1:0-8412 GCA_964560945.1 uncultured Candidatus Saccharibacteria bacterium
AATATCTAAACTCCTAAGCCTTTCTTCCACTTTTTGTAATTTGTCTTTTCCACAGTGCGTCAAAACATACTCTTTATCTCCTATGAGAGTTGCCCCCCTTACTTCTCCTTTTATCTCGAGAAGCTTTTTTGCCTGTTTTTTATTTAATTGCTGGTTCATATTTTTTTACCCTTTTCCTTATTTGTTCTAATTTACTCTTTAACATAAGATTTTCTTGTGTTAATTCTTTAAACCTTTCTTCTCTTCCTGTAGTTAAATTATAAAATCTTTGCAAGTCTCTTAATTTTCCTTTTAGCTCTTTTGTTTTTTCATTAACTATTTCTTCCAAGCTTTCTACCATTTGCCTTGCTCTTCTGGTCCTTGCCTTCACCCTAACTTCTAAAACCATATTTTCTTCCTTTAATCTTTCCTCTGCCTCTTTAATTTTTGTTATGTCAACCATTGTTAAAAAAAGACCCACTGGCTCCCCGTCTTCTTCCACTCTTAGTTTAGTTATTATACTAACTGGAATCTTCTTTCTTCCTTTTTTAGGAGAAAAAAGATATTGTTTTTTAAACCCTCCTTTTTTCTTAGTCTTTTTCATAATTTCCTTCTCCGTCTTCGCATCAAAAAGAAAGGCAAACGGCTTTCCGATAATTTCCTCTTTTTTAACCTTAGCCATATCCTCAAGAGCTTTATTTACCTCCAAAATAACTCCCATAGGAGTAATATAAATTGTAGGGGCAGGGAAAAAATCAAAAAGACTCTTTAAATAATCTGAAAGATCTGCTATGTCTTGAGAAACTTGCCTAATTAAGATTAAATCTTCATCAGATAAATTTGCTCCTTTTTTGTCTATAGCCATTTTATTTTGAAAACGTAATTTCCTTTCTTGTTTTTATTAAGATCACAAACCACCTTATTGCTTCCCAAAACAAATTGTGCCCAGCTAGCAAAAAGTCCACTAAAATATATCGCTGTTATTTCTTCTAATTCTCTAATTATTTCCCTCTCACTTCTGACTCTAGCCCCTGCAATCTCAAATATTCCTTCCTTCTCTTTTACATCTGCTTTCACAGATATTATTTTTAATCCCCTAAAAAATCTGTTACCGAACTGAGGAAGTGTTTTTAAGAAAAAATCTTGCTTCAACCGGAAAAGAGGGGAAAGATATTTAACAAGAATTAAATTTTTACCTGCTATTCTCCCCATTTTCTCAAAGTCACTTTTATCCCAATTTAAAGTTTCCTTAATAGCTGCAAGATAAAGGACCATTTCTCCAAGTTTGTAAAAACGAATCTTTCTAAGTTCATCTTTAGGCATAGGGTACCCCCATTCGTATAATCTTTTCTCTACTTTTTCTAGAGCTTCTTTTCCCGCCATTTTTTCTAACGCTTCTGCATGTTGAACCATCCTTCCTCTTACTTCTCCTTTTATAGATAAAATTTCTTTTATATCTTGTTTTGTCATTTTACCAACGGAAAGTAAAAACAAAACCTTTTTTATCGTGATCCACTGTAAAATTAACTTTTTCTACCCCTAAGATAATTTCTACAAAAGATGCAAAAAAACTTCCGTAAAAAATTTCTGCTATTCTTTCTACCTCTTTTATCAAAGGATCTTTTTCATCTTTCTTTATTTTTACTCCTTCTATTCTCAACCTTGCTATCTTTTTTTCCTTGAAATCAATCTCTAAAGGAACTACTTTCATATCAAGCATAACCCTTTGCCCCATTAATGGAATTCTCTTAAAAAAGAATTCTTTGTTCACCCCAAAAAGATAGGAAAATAGCTTGACTATTGCTGCTTTTTTTATCCATATCCTCCCTAGTTTTTTTATCACTTCATCATTCCAATTAAACATTTCCCTTGCCACCATAATTAAGAGCAACACTTGCCCCAAAGAATAAACTTTTTTCTTTGAAGCCTCTTTAAAAGAAATCTCTCCTCCTAATTTATTAACCTCCTTTTCTAATAGCTTTATCTTTTTCCCTCCTTCATTCTTCTCTACAAAATCTATCAAGGGCTGAATTATTGCTCTTGATTTATTGTCTATTTTAAGAATTTTCTGAGCGTCTTCTTTTGTAATCATATCCAAGTTATATTAAAAATATATCCATTTTCAGATTTTTTTACTTTGCATCGAACTTTTTCTACCCCCAATATCATCTGAGCCCAACCAGTAAAAAATCCTTCAAAATAGACCATTCCTATTTTTTCTACCTCTTGCAGATCAGATGTTTTTCTTAGGTCTAAACCCTCTATTTTAAAAACAGCTTTTTTGTTTTTCATTTCTCCTTCTAAAGGGATTAGTTTTGCTCCTTCTATATAGCGAGATCCTATTTCGGGCAAAACCGTGTAAAAGAATTTATTACTTAATCTAAAAAGATGAGAAAAAAATTTTATAATTATTAAACTTCGCCCAACAAAATAGCCCATTTCCTTTATCTTGTTTAAATCCCACCCCATAACCTCTTTAATTGCCAGCACATAAAGCAACCTTTCCCCTAAAGTATAAACTCGAATATCCTTTATTTTCTCATAAGGCATTGGATATTCCACTTTCTCCAGCAAACCTTCGACAGCTCTTAACTTTTCTTTACCTCCTTCTCTTAAAACATAATCTGCCATTTTTTTTAAATCCATTCCTCTTGTCTTAATTTTAAGAGATAAGATTTTCTTCGCTAATTGAGGAGAAAGTTTCATTTTTAATTTTTTCACAAAGGAGAATTTAATATCTTTTCAATATCTTCTTTAAATTCCTCCGCAGTTCTTTTTTCTTTTTTAAGAAAATCTAATTTATTGTTTCTCAGTTTAAAGAGATAGTTATTAATTTTATTTAAGATATCATAAATATCTTCATACCTTTCCTTGAAGAGAGAGAGTAATTCTTTTATATAAGAGACATTTAAAACTTGAGAAATTTTATCAAAAGACCCTATATCTTTTATGTATTTTCCATTATCTTTTTGGGCTATTTTCAACAGTCCTCCAGGAAAGGATTTCTCTAAATCATAATCTAAAGCCGGTCCATCTATTTTTACCCAGCCCTCATTTAAAAAAACCTCTGGATAGACGTGTGGTAAAAGAGGTAACTTTTCTATCCCGGCCAAAAACCTCCCAAAAGGAGTTTTTTCTAAAATTGGCTTTAAATCTATTAAAACTATATGATACCTAGTCTTAATCCCCAACTCTTGAGCTAATTTCTTGAACAGAATGGATTTATCTATACAAGACCCATATCTTAATTCTAGGATTTCTTCTGGGTCACCCACAATAGTAATTTTATATTTAATTTCTTCTTTAACAAACCAATACAAAGCATCTGCTTTTTCTTTTTCTGTCTCGCAATTTTTTGTAATATCTTCAGCTAATTTTTTAAAATCTATCTTCATTTTTTATATCTTATCATAATTTCCCTTTTATTACGACCTAAAAAATGAAAAACAACTTCCCAGTAAGGCTCTTTTATCAAGCCTCTAATTACCTCCGGCCATTCTATAACAATAAGGCTCTCGGGGGCCTCCAAAATCTCTTCTATGTTTAGTTCTTTTAAGTCTTTAACATTTTTTATTCTGTAGCAATCAATATGATAGAGAAACTTAAATCTTCTCTTTAAAATAGGAACCTTTCTTATAATAATAAAAGTAGGGCTTAAAATCCTTCCTTTTATATTTAAGGCGCTTGCAATTCCTTGAGTAAAGGTAGTTTTTCCTCCTCCTAGCTCACCTTTTAACAAAACCACCACTGGTCTTCTATCTTTTCTTTCCTTGATAATCTCTTTTAATAATCTTTCTCCTAATTTTTTTGTTTCTCCTTCGCTTTTTGTAATAAATTTCGTTGACATAAGGGTAAAAATAATATAATTTGAAAAAAATCCTATTTTTAAATTTAACAAATAATGGGAAAAAATTAAAATGGCCTTAAAAAAGATTTTAAATATACCCCCCGTAGAAGTTAAACATCTTTCTGAACTCAAAGAAAAACTCTCTCAGAATATAGACTCTTCTACCACCACCCTTCTGAACAATCTTTTTGGAGGAGCTATAGCCCTAAACGCTTCAGATATACATATAGAACCAGAAGAAAATCAAATAAAGATTAGGCTTCGAATTGATGGGATACTCCAAGATCTTACAATTATCTCTAAAGATCATCAGCAGAAAATAACCTCTCGAGTAAAATTAATTTCTGGAATAAAATTAAATATTACCGAACGACCCCAAGATGGTCGTTTTTCTATTATTTATAAAGAAAAGGAGATGGAAGCTAGGGTTTCAAGTCTCCCTTCCCAATATGGAGAATCTATTGTTATAAGAATCCTTAACCCTCAAAAACTTTTTAGCTTGGAGGAATTAGGGTTAAGAGAAAACGACCTTAACCTTGTAAAAAAAGTTTTAAAACAACCTAATGGAATGATTATTGTCACAGGACCTACAGGATCAGGTAAAACAACAACTCTTTATTCCTTTTTAGAAAGAATAAAGAGACCTGAGATTAAAATTATAACCATCGAAGATCCTATAGAATATAAAATTAAAGGAATTTCTCAAACCCAAGTTGATCCGGGAAAGGGATATGACTTCTCTTCTGGTTTAAAGTCGATTGTAAGACAAGATCCTGATGTAATTTTAGTAGGAGAAATAAGAGATTCTGAAACTGCAAAAATTGCTATCCAAGCTGCCCTAACAGGTCATCTTGTTTTAACCACACTTCACACTTCCGATGCAGCTGGTGTTATTGCTCGATTGCTTTCTTTCGGAGAAAAAGCTTCCAATATTGCTCCTGCCTTAAATCTTGTCATAGGTCAAAGATTGGTAAGAGAAATCTGCCCTCATTGCAAAAAGGAAAGAAAAATCACACCTGAGGAAGAAAAGCTATTAAAGGAAAATATTGGACAATTAAAAAAAATAAGTTCAAACTTAACTGTAGCTGAGGGGAAAGGGTGTGAATATTGTAATTTCACTGGTTACAAAGGAAGAACGGGCATCTTCGAATTATTTTATTTAGATGATAGTTTAAAAGAATTTATAACAAAAGGCCCTTCTATCATTTCTTTAAAAAAGAGATTAAAGGAAAAGGGAGTTATTACAATGTATCAAGATGGTCTTTTAAAGGTTTTAAAGAAAAAAACAAGTTTTCAGGAAATCGAAAGGGTTCTAGGAGAAGAATAAAAAAACCAGGAGCTGAGGGATAAGTCTGTGGGGAGATTTGAGAATTCCTCTTTAGAATAGGTTAGCAGCACCAACCTACCTGAAAGGGAAATTCCTACCTCAGCTCCCGGTTTGCTCAAATTATAACAAAATAAATAAAAAATGTCAAGAGAAAGCAAATTAAAGGAAATCCTAAAAGAAGAGGATAAAAATTTAGATAATACCTTAAGACCATCAACCTGGGAAGAATATGTGGGGCAAGAGAAGATAAAAAGGAACTTAAAAATAATCATTGGAGCAGCAAAAAAAAGAGGAGAAAAATCTTGTGAGCATATTCTCTTATACGGATCCTCTGGTTTAGGAAAAACAACCTTGGCTTATCTTATTTCTAAAGAGCTAGAATCTCAGATTAAAATTATTGCCGGGCCTTCTATAGAAAGGGCTGCTGATCTAGTTTCTATCCTAACAAACGTAAACTCTGGAGATGTAATTTTTATTGATGAAATACACAGATTAAATAAATCTCTAGAAGAATATCTTTACTCTGCTATGGAAGACTATCAGTTAAATCTTATTTTAGGGAAAGGACCCATGGCTAGAACTATGGATCTTAAGCTTCCTCCTTTTACTTTAATTGGAGCCACTACAAGATTGGCGCTCTTATCTGCCCCATTAAGAAATAGGTTTGGAGCACTTTTCCAACTTAAGTTTTATACATTAGAAGAAATTGAGCAAATTATCAGAAGATCGGCAAAGATCCTTAAGATAAATATCGACAATGAAGCCATCAAAGAAATTGCTAAAAGATCTCGTTTTACTCCAAGAGTAGCAAATCGTTTATTAAAAAGAGTAAGAGATTTTGCTCAAGTTGAAGGAAGAAAGAAAATTAATAAAGAAACGGCTAGAGCGGCCCTCAACCTCTTAGAAATAGATGAAATGGGATTAGAGTCTGGAGACAGAAAGATTATCTCCACCATTATTGAAAAATTCAACGGAGGACCCGTAGGGTTAAAAACTATTTCAGCTGCTACATCAGAAGAAGTAGACACTATTGTCGAAATTTACGAACCCTACTTAATGCAAATTGGATTTGTTGAAAGAACTCCCCGAGGAAGAATTGCTACCTTTGCTGCTTATAAACATATTCAAAAAATTAAAAAACAGAAATATTTAGAAATATGAAAAAGCTCTTATTTCCTCTCTTGGTTTTATTGCTTTTTCCCCTCTTCTCTTCCGCTAACCTTAATCACCTTATCATCACAGAGATTCAAATTGAAGGGGATAGCTCTTCTGAAGATTATATAAAAATTTATAACCCTACCAGTAATCAAGTTGATATCTCCGGTTTTAAATTAAGAAAGAGAAGCTCCACGGGGAAGGAATACTCCATCCGTGTTTTTCCAAAAGAAAGTATTATTACCCCTTTTTCATATTTTACCTGGGCTAATTCAAAAAACGATTTTGCCAGCAAGATAAAAGCTGATATAAAAAGCTCGGCTACTATCTCTAAAAATAATAGCATCGCCCTTTTAGATAAAGAGGGGAATATTCTGGACGCTCTCTGTTGGGGGAATCCTAAAAATCCTTTCAAAGAAACTAAATGTTTTCCTCAAAACCCTGGTAAAAATCAGCAACTAAAGAGAAAAATTAATAATGGTGAATATCAAGATAACAATAATAACGAGAACGACTTTTACCTTACTCTCAGTAAAGAAGAGGAAGAAGATGAAAACAAGGAAACCATTAGTAAAACTAACATCATTAATACAAGCTCTCATTCTCCTGTAGCTATTGCTGGCCTGGACATTATAGCTAAAGCGGGGCAAGAAATAACTTTTGATGGCTCTAAGTCTTATGACCCTGACCGAGACCATTTATTTTTTAATTGGAACTTTGGAGATGGAAAAACTTCAAAAAAGAAGAATGCTCAACACACTTTTTACTTTCCAGGAAAATATAATATTGTCTTAGAGGTTTCTGACGGAAAGAATAAATCTGTAGATCAAATCGTTGCCAATATCATCCCAGATAATATTTTTATCAACGAGATATCCTTTAAAGAAGGATGGATAGAAATCACCAACCAAAACAATTATCCTGTTGATTTATCGGGCTGGGAAATACAAAGTGGAAAATATTCTTTTGTCTTTCCTAAAAACTCTTTCATTCTAGCTAAACAATTCATTGTTCTTAAGAAAGAAACCCTTAACATTCCTTTAGATTCCTTTAACTCAATAATTTTTTCTGCCCCTCCTGATATTGTTTTAGAAAAAGATATCTTTAATACTTCTAATAAAAACTATAAAATTCTCGCTAAAACTCCAACAGGAAGCTTTACAGAAACAAATATTCCTACCCCAGGAACACCCAATATTTTATCTAGTAAAATAGACACGTCTTCTAAGATTTTAAAATTAAATAAAGAACTTTTAAGTAACAAAAAGGCAATAAATCTTATCCAAAGTAAAGAAGGGAAACCCATTAAAGAACCTCTCGGGCCTGTAACCAAAACAAATTTTAAAAACCTAAATAATATATATGCTTCCTCTTTAACGTCTTCTCTAAAAAGAGGATCTGTTTTAATAGCAGGTATTATTATTTCTTTATTTTCAGTTTTTATGTTATTAGTAATAAAAAGACTAATAATAAAATAAAATGTCTGGACACTCTAAATGGGCTAATATCAAATATAAGAAAGAGGCTGCTGATAAAAAAAGAGGGCAACTCTTCTCTAAACTTGCCCGACAAATTTCTATTGCTGCCAAAGAAGGAGGAGGAGACCCAGAGAAAAATAACACTCTAAGAATGATCATTGATAGGGCTAGGTCTTTTAATATGCCCAAAGAAAATATTGAAAGAGCTATAAAAAGAGGAACGGGAGAAATTGAGGGGGTAAAATATGAAAGAGCTACTTATGAAGCTTTTGGCCCAGGAAATACAGCAATTATTATTGAGGTTGTTACAGATAATAAAAATCGAACGCTCTCTGAAGTAAAGCAAGCTCTTAATAAAAACGGGGGTAAAATAGCCCAAGAAGGATCATTAAGGTGGATGTTTGAGAGAAAAGGGGTTATTACAATAAACGTAAAAAAACAAAATGAATCTTTATCTAGGGAAGATTTGGAATTAAAGATTATAGAGGCTGACGCTGAGAATTTTCGCTGGGTAGAAGAGGATTATATTGAAGTTTATGTAAAGCCTGAAGACCTTGAGAAAGTAAAGAAAAATCTCACCTCTCAAAGCATTATCGTTGAGGACACAAGCTTAGATTGGGTAGCTA
>CAZLLZ010000017.1:0-8312 GCA_964560945.1 uncultured Candidatus Saccharibacteria bacterium
CCATTACTTACAGGTGAAAGTAGTTCCGTTACATGTGCTCGTTGGATTTATATAGTCACCACTAGAATCCTTCTCTCCTGCAAAGCCAGTTGAGTCTACACAATAATATGCTGCTGTCTGTCCTGATGGTAAATCTGACGGAGCACTTATTAACTCTGAATAAACACAATACTCATTATCACTTGCATAGCAAGTGACTGTCTTTCCTAATCCAGAAACATCATTATTTATTGTAGTCAATTGGTCTCCATAATCACCATCTGTTGTATTAAGAGCCCCACTACCATCGCAAAGACTACCATATTTCGCATCTCTAGCATTAATCATCTCTGCTATACTTCTCGTCTGTTCTATAGCAGAAGTAATTTTTGCATCCTTTGCTTTGCTTGTTGCTCCTCTTAAACTAACTAAAACAATAGAAGCTAAAATTCCAATAATAGCAATAACGACCAACAGTTCTATTAATGTAAAAGCTTTTTTTGTTCTCATATTATTTTTATAATGTAATCTTTTCGACCTTTTTCTTATTTTTCTATGCTATATTTTATTTTAGCTTAAAAATAATTTGTCAACAAGTTAAAAAAACTAAAAAGCAGCTGTCATCTCAATTTGATAAAGCGGTAAAATAATAAAGGCAACTATCAAGCCTACAATAACTGCTAAAAAGACAATCAGGGCAGGTTCTAAAATTCTCAACATCGATCCTAATTTAATTTCTACTTCTTTTTGGTAAAAATCAACCACCCCTTTTAAGGTTTTATCTAACTTTCCTGTCTTTTCTCCTGTCTGAATCATTTGAATTAAAATTGGAGGAAAAAGATCTGGATTTTCCATTAAAGAAGTGGAAATTTGTTCCCCTTTTCTTGTTCTATCGCTTCTCTATAAAGAGGATTGTTTACAACCTCTGCCGTTAAATGTAAAGCTTGCGAAATAGATAAACCTCCGGCGACTAAAACTGACAAGTTTTCCGCAAATCGGCTGACATAAAGATGTTTTAAGAATGATCCTAACCACGGAATCTTGAGAGAAATTCTTCCCCAAAATTCTTTCCCTTCTTTTGTTTTCAAGAATGTATAGAGATAAAAAACTATTATTGCAAAGATTATAATTAGAAGCCATCCCCATTTTCTTCCAAAATAAGAGAAATTAATAATAATCCTTGTCATAAAAGGAAGTTCTACTTTCGTTCCTTGAAAAATCCCTGTAATTTTAGGAACCACAAAAAACTCAATAATACCCAAAACAGCAAAAATTACAGATAAAACAAAAGCTGGATAAATCATCGACCCCTTCACTTGAGATTCTAGATAATATTCTCTTTCAATGTGTTTAGCTAAATAACTTAAAGATTCAGCCAAAGTTCCTGACGCTTCTCCTGACTTTACCATTCCGATATAAAAATTATCAAACAGTTGAGGAAAATGAGAAAGTGCTTTAGATAACTTTTCCCCTCCCTCTAGATATTCAGCTACCTTAAACAGCTTTTCCTTTAGATATCTATTATCTGTCTGAATGGCAATTGTTTTTAATGCATCTAATAAAGGCACTCCTGATCCTACCATTGTGGCTAACTCTCTTGAGAAAACAGAAAGATCTTTTTTAGAAACGCCCCTTTTGAAAGCTATTTCTTTTTTGTAAAAAGGAGTCTTAAGTGGTTCTATTTTAGTAACAAATAAATCTGCTCTCTGGAGAACAGTCGCCGCTGAGTCTTGGGAAGCAGCTTCTATAATTCCTTCTCTAATTTCCCCTTTTTTTGTCCTCGCTTGATATTTAAATTTCATTTTTAGCTACAAAAGAGATCTTAATTCTTCCGGCTTTAGAGAATATCTTAAAGCATCATTCAAGGTAATCTCTTGCGCCCTCACTAAATCAGCTAAAGATCTATCTAAGGATATCATTCCAATATCAGCTGAGGTTTCTATAACTAACGGAATTTCATGAATCTTATTTTCTCTTATTAAATTAGAAACGGCCGGAGTAGAAATCAGTACTTCACAAGCTGGAATTAATCCTCCTTTAATTCTTGGAATTAATCTCTGAGAAATAATTCCTAATAACGATCCTGCTAATTGAGCTCTTACCTGGGATTGCTGAATTCCTGGAAAACTATCAACAATTCGATGAATTGTTTGGGCGGCCGAATTCGTATGAAGAGTAGCAAAAACTAAATGCCCTGTCTCCGCTGCTGTCAAAGCAATAGACATTGTTTCTGGATCCCTCATCTCTCCTACCATTATCACATCCGGATCTTCTCTAAAAGTAGCTCTAAGAGCTTCGGAAAAAGAATGTGTATCTCTTCCCACCTCTCTTTGGTCAATAATAGATTTATCATCTTCAAAAACATATTCTATAGGGTCTTCAATAGTAATAATATGCTCTGTTCTTTTGTGATTTATCTCATCTAGTAAAGAGGCTAAGGTTGTCGATTTACCATGAGAAGAGGGACCTGTAATAAGAACAAATCCTTGGGTTTTATTTGTAAAATCATGAAGAATAGAAGGAAGATTCAGTTCATCAATTGTAGGTATTTTAGAAGGGATAAGTCTCAAAGCTATTCCAATATTCCCTCTAGTAAAAAAAGCATTCCCTCTAAATCTTGCTCTATTCTCAAAGATAAAAGAGAAATCAAGTTCTTTTCTCTCTAAGAATCTCTGGTAAGATTCCGAACCAACTAAAACACTTAAGAGCCCTTCTACATCTTCTGGAAAAAGTTTCTTCTCTTTCTCTAGAGGAATTAGCATCCGAGAAATTCTTATGATAGGAAAATGGTTTGCTGTAAAATGAATATCTGAGGCACCTTGATCTATAGCTATTTCTAAAATTTTTCTTAGTAAATTCTCATAAAACTTCATATTTTTATATTATTTCTTTTATTTTTTCTACTATTTCAGAGGGAGTAAAATGAGCTTTTACTAAGAACATATCTGCTCCTAGCTTTTTGCTCTTTTCGATATCCTCTTTTTGAGATAAATTTGATAAAACTATCACCTTCGTATTTTTATACTCTTCTTTCTTTTTTAACTCTTTCAAGATTTCCCATCCGTCAACATAAGGCAGAATAATGTCTAAAAGTATTAGTTCTGGACTAACCCTTGAAAGAGCGTCAAAAAAGTCATTACCACTTTTCACCACATCAACCTTAAAACCCTCTTTTTCTAACCGAGTTTTATACATATCTACCAGAAATGGGTCATCTTCTACCAAGAGAATCTTTCTCATATTTGTTCTTCTGTTACCCTTAATACTTCTTCTAAAGAAGTAGTACCCGACAAAACCTTCAAAATTCCATCCTGTTTCATTGTAATCATTCCTTGCCTCTTTGCTTCCTTTCTAATTTTCTCAGGAGAAGATCCTTCTAAAATAATCTTTGATAATTCTTTTGTCATTTCTAAAACCTCTGTTACCGCTATCCTTCCCTTATATCCCTTCATCATACACTTTCCGCATCCTTTAGCTCTATAAACCTCAAATGGTCTCTTCTCTACTTTAATTTCTTTTTGCATCATTGACGGCAACTTCTTAACCTCACCTCTTATAATTTTATCTTCTTTAAGAGAAGCTTTCTCTTTTTGCTTGCAAAAATTACAAAGTTTTCTTACTAACCTCTGGGCAATAATAATATTTAAGGCTGATGGCAAGAGAAAAGGCTTTACACCTAAATCTATCAATCTAGGAATAGCACCCAAGGCATCATTCGTATGCAATGTAGAAAGCACTATATGACCTGTTAAAGCTGCGTGAATAGCTAATTCTGCTGTTTCTGAATCCCTTATCTCTCCTACCATTATAACATCTGGGTCTTGTCTTAAAATATGACGCAGACCCTGAGAGAAAGTATATCCTATCTCTGGTCTTATTTGCGACTGATTAACTCCATCAATAAAATACTCTACTGGATCTTCTAATGTAACAATGTTAACATTCTCTTTATTTAAAACTCTTAAGATTGCATAAAGAGTCGTAGTTTTACCGCAGCCCGTAGGACCAGTTGCTAAAATTAATCCATAAGGTCTCTTAATAGCTTCTTTAACAACTAAAAGGTCTCTTTCATTAAAACCAATTTCTTCAAACGATCTTAAACCAATCTTAGGATCTAATACCCTTATAGCTACTTTTTCTCCCAAGGGTGTAGGAAAAGTAGACACTCTGAAATCAATATTCCTTCCTCCTACCTTTGTAGAAAATCTTCCATCTTGAGGTATCCTTGTTTCATCAATCTTTAAGTTGGAAAGAATCTTAATCCTTGTCACGATTGCTGGATGAACCCTTATAGGTAAAAGTAAGGAAGAATGAAGTTCACCATCTAAACGAAACCTCACCCTCAATTTTTCTTTTTCAGGTTCTATATGAATATCAGAAGCTCTTCCTTCTACAGCATGTCTCAAAATAACAGCTACCATCTTGGAAATAGGAGCTTCTTCTACTATTCTCTCTAACTCTTCCCTTCTCTTTGTCGGAATTTCTCTTGAAATCTCTGTCTTAAGCTCTTCTAAGGCCTTACCTACCTCTCTCTTTAATGACCTGTATTTTCTCAAAATTTCCCTAAAAGTAGAAATTTTAATAAGAAAAACATCATAAGATAGTCCTTCTTTTGTTGTAATAAATCTTAAAGCTTCTCTTGCTTTAAGATTCTCTGGGTAAACCATTCCTACCCACAATAGATTTCCCTCTTTTTTTATAGGAACCATATTATAAGTCATTACCGTCTCTTCTGGTATCACCTTTAAGGTGTCTAAATCAATTTCATCCAAAGAAGGCTCTTTTAGGGGAATATTTAAGATTTCGCTTTTTAAATTAAAAAGAATATCTTCTGAAATAATTTTTTTCTCTAATAAAACCTCTTCTTCCTTTTTGCCAGAGTTTTTAACTTCATACTCAAGAGTTACAAAATCCTTTTTTGTTATCAACTTCCTTTTTAATAACTCTTTTAATAGCTCCATTTAAGAATTATTTTTTCTTTGTTTGAGAAACAAATGGATTCTCCCTTCCAGAAGAATAACTATCAGAAGAAATGACAACCTCTTGTAAAGCCTTCATTCTTTTAAATTTCTCATTATCAAAGATAGAAAAATCTACATTTACTTTCTTATAAATTTTCAACTCTGGGAGACCTTTCCGCCCCCTATTAGCTAAGAAAAAATGACCCAGGATAAAAATAAGAATAAAGGAAAGTGCAACGATAACTATAAAATTTATCACATCTTTTAAATCTCTCTTTTGAGAAAAACTAAAAGCCATTTGTTATAAATCACATTTTTTTAAAATATGCCTCGACTTTTATTTCTAGACTCATAGAATCTCCACCCTCTTTATTAGAAGAAATCTTCATCTCATCTATATTAATAATCCGAGAGTTTCTTTCTAAAGAAGAAATAAAATTAATAATACTTCCATAACTTCCAGAAAGAGAAAGATCAACTTTTATCTTTCCAAGAGAGTTTTCTTCTTCTAAAGAAATATTTTTCATTTCTTTTTTGCTATCATTTTCTACATCTAAACTATTAATTTTCGTCAACACCATTCCATTATCAGAAGCTTCTTTTTGGATAGAGAGAAGAATAAGAACCGGGTCAGGCCCCAGAGGAAGAGCATTATCTATTTTAGATAAGCCTTCTTTTTTATTATCCAGCATTTGCTTTGCGGAATGGACACTATTAAAATATTCATTTCTGGAAGAAATTTCTTCTTCTTTCAGAGAAAGTTCTCTATTTAAAATTTTATAGTTTTGATATTGAGGAAATATAAGGAAAATGACTACCAAGCCAGCTATAATTACTAATAAAGTTAAAAATGATGTAGAATATATCTTCATTGAGATAAGAAAGATTTTTTCATTTTAAAAGATATCTCAAAAGACACCTCTTTCTTTTTGTTTTCTGAAAAAATATAACCAACTTTATTTATATTAACCGAGCTAATATTATTATCCTTTTCAAAATTGCTAACTTGTCTCTGAAGAGAATTTAGGCTTGATGAAACCCCTGATAGAGAAATTGTCAAAGAAGATTTATCATAATCCAACCTCGTGAAATAAACTTCCGAATCAACTAAACTATTTAGGAGCGTAAGAATTCTTGAAGGAAAGAAATGATTTGAGATAATCTTCTTATAATTATCTATCTTATTTTTATAGAGAATAACAAAATTCTCTTCTGAAATTTGCTCTGGTGTCTTACTTTTTTTTATCTCGTCTTCTATCTTAGCTATTTCACCTGTTATTTTTACATTATGATAATAGAGGAAAATAAAAACCAATCCTACAATAAAGAAAATAGAAATAACTGTAACAGTTATAATTTTTCTTTCCAAAGAAATTTCCTCTTTAGGCTGGGGAACAAATCTAATAGCCATTAAACTATTATATAATTTAAAAATTATTCATTCCAGTCCCCTTAGGGCTAAACCTACTGCCACAGCAAAAGAAGGACCTATTTCCCTTAGCTCTTTTTCCAAAACGGTAGGGTAAAAAATATTTTTAAAGGGGTTCGCTACAGAAACTTTCTTTCCTAACTCTGATTCAAAATATTGCTTTAACCCCGGAAGATTAGCGGAAGAACCCGCTAAAATAATCTCTGAGATATTTTTCTCCTCTGCAACAAGAAAATCCTTTAAAATCCTTTTCACCTCTATTAAGATAGCATTAATTAAAGGATATAGAAGTCTATCAATCCTTTTTCGGGAGGGCAAAAGCCCTATTTCTGATTTCATCTCTTCTGCCTTTCTGTAATCTATAGAAAGAGCTGTAGAAACAGCACGAGTTAAATGATTACCTGCAATATTTAAGCTATAACTTCTCTTTAGCCTTCCCTCATCTATAATATTAACTGTAGTACTTTGAGCCCCTATATCCACAATAGAAAGAACCTCTTTTGAGCCTCTTGGAACAATTGCCCTCGCCAAAGAAAATGCTTCCGCCTCTAAAAAATCTAATTTCAGTCCTGAAAGTTGAGAGATTTTCTGATATTGATATATAAGATCATTAGGAACAGCTGCCAATAAAACCTTTAATCTATCTTGGGCATCTGGTTTTCCTTCAATTAACATCCAATCAAGAGAAACTTCTGTAAGCGGCAGAGGTATATACTGTCTAGCAGCATATTTTACCCCACTTGGAAGCTCTTCTTTTGACATCGGAGGTAAATTCAGATTAACAAAAAAAGTTGAAAAATCCGGAATAGAAAAAGATACCCTTCTTGTTCTTATTCCACTTTCTTCTAGGAGTGCTTTTATTCCTCTTGCTATATCATCTACAGAAAGTTGGAGAGATGTTTTTCTGTAGCCCCTAAATCTCTCCTTAAAAAAAGCAAGAGAAGAAATCTCTCCATAATTTTCTAAATTTATCTTTTTCCCTTTCTTAGAAAGCTCTATTGCTTTCACAGAAGAAGTCCCTATATCAATACCCAAAAAAGTTTTCTCAAAGAAGGAAATCATTGTATTATCATATAATAATATGGGCAAATTTAAAAGAATTCTCTTAAACAGTTTATTCCCTAACTACTGTATAATCTGTGGAAGAGAAGGAAAGATTATTTGCGATGATTGCTTCTCTTTAATTGACCTAAATCACTATTTTTTCTGCCATGTTTGCGGAAAAAGATTAGTTAATTTCAAGATATGTGAAAATTGTAAGAGAAAAACTAATCTTGATGGCCTGTTCTTTGCTACTTATTACCAAGATAAAATTGTAAAAGAAATTATAGGGAAATTTAAGTATCCCCCTTTTTTAAGAGAATTATCCGACCCTTTAGCAAAACTCATCATTTCTCATTTATCTCTCTTGGAGTATCAATTTCCTAAAAACTCTCTTTTCATTCCTATTCCTCTTTCTAATCAAAGAAAAAGATGGAGGGGATTTAATCAAACAGAAGAAATAGGAAAAAAATTATCAGCTTATTATAATATCCCTCTCTTTGACGCTCTTTTAAGAGTAAAAGATTCTATTCCTCAGTCTGAGCTAAAAGCTAAAGAAAGGAAAGAAAACATAAAGAATTCTTTCCTATTAAAAGACGGTTTGAGAGAAAGAATAAAAGAAAAAAATATATTTCTTATAGATGATGTCTATACCACAGGGTCTACTCTTGAAGAGGCAGCATCTAAGATAAAAGAAGTAAAAATAAAAAATATTTATGGCATAGTTGTAGCAAGAGAATAATTGTCATCAGCAGAGATTTATGTTAGAATCAATTTACTAAAAGGAGAGGTGCGCCGAATTGGCAAGGCAGCGGATTGCTAATCCGTAGGGGTGTAAAATCCCCTTGCGGGTTCGAGTCCCGCCCTCTCCGCACTTTATAAATGGTGGGTTGCGCCGAATT
>CAZLLZ010000018.1:0-8081 GCA_964560945.1 uncultured Candidatus Saccharibacteria bacterium
ATTCCTGGAAGGAGTTTGGTAGGAATAGAGATTCCAAACAAACAGAGAGTTAAAGTAAGATTGAGAAGTCTTCTAGAAAGTTCTGAATTTCAAACAAACTCTTCGCCTCTTTACTTTCCTGTGGGAAGAGATGTGAGTGGAGAAGCAGTATATGCTGATTTAAGAAGAATGCCTCATCTTCTAGTGGCAGGTTCTACAGGAAGCGGGAAAACAATATTCTTGAATAGTCTGATTTTAAGTCTTTTGTATAGAAATTCCCCTTCTCAATTAAAATTAGTTCTTGTTGATCCCAAAAGGGTAGAGTTTAGCATTTATAATGGTCTTCCTCATCTTTTAGGGCCAGTTATTCTAAAACCTGATAAAGTAACAAATGCTTTAAAATGGCTGGTGACTGAGATGGAAAGAAGATTTGATTTACTCTCAGAATATAAAGCAAGAGATATAATTTCTTATAATCGCCTTTACCAGAAGCAAAAGGATAAAAATGCGATGGAGCTTTTACCATTCATTGTTTTAATAATAGACGAATTAGCTGATCTTATGGCAGCTAAAGGTAAGGAGATAGAAGGGTTTATTGTGAGAATTGCTCAAATGGCAAGAGCAGTAGGAATTCATATGATTTTAGCTACCCAGAGACCATCGGTAGAAGTTATTACCGGTTTGATAAAAGCCAATGTAACCTCAAGAATATCTTTTCAAGTAGCTTCTCAAATAGATTCGAGAACTATTCTTGATATGTCGGGTGCGGAAAAATTGTTAGGGCTAGGGGATTTACTTTTCATAAGTGCTGAGAGAACAAAACCAAGGAGAGTTCAGGGACCATTTGTTTCTGAGAAAGAGGTAAAAAAGGTTACAGAATTTGTAAAGTCTCATCCTGTTCCAAGAACAGCTAGCGAGATAGAGCTAGAACATTCTCTAGAAGAAGCTTTAGAGAAAGAGGATGAAGGGGAAGGAGGGTTATTGTTTGAAGGTGAAGAAGACCCTCTTTATGAAAAAGCAAAGGAAGTAGTAATAAAAAGCAGGAAGGCTTCAGCTTCATTGCTTCAGAGAAGGTTGAGAATAGGATACGCTAGGGCAGCAAGACTACTAGATTTTTTAGAAGAAAGAGGAGTAGTAGGCCCTTCTAGAGGAGCTAAACCAAGAGAAGTTTATTTAACCCAGGAGGACTCAAGTATTGATAATTATGAAGATGATAATCAGATAAGTGAGAATTGACACAATATAAATTAAAAGATAACCTAAAGAAAAATGGCTAAAAAAGAAGATAAAAAAACAGAAGAAGAAATAGAGGAGATAAAGAATAAATTTGGTGAGGGGGCAATTATTAGTATGAAGGAGACAAAATCAGTGAATGTTGATGTTATCCCGACAAGCTCTTTAGGTCTTGATATGGCTTTAGGGGTAGGGGGTGTTCCTCGAGGAAGAATTATCGAAATTTTTGGCCCTGAGTCAAGTGGAAAAACAACTTTAGCTCTTCATGTTTTAGCCTCTGCTCAAAAAAAAGGAGGAAAAGTGGCTTTTATTGATGCGGAGCATGCATTAGATCCAGATTACGCTAAGAGAATAGGAGTGGATATAGATGACATTCTTATTTCTCAACCTGACTCAGGAGAGCAGGCTCTTCAAATACTAGAAACATTAGTGAGGTCAGGAAAAATTGATGCGATTGTGATAGATTCTGTAGCAGCTTTGGTTCCAAAGGCGGAGATAGCTGGAGAGATGGGGGATTTTCAGATTGGTCTTCAGGCAAGATTAATGTCGCAGGCATTAAGAAAATTAGCAGGCATAGTATCAAAAACAAAAACAGCTCTTATTTTTTTAAACCAGACAAGGATGAAAATTGGTGTGATGTTTGGTAACCCCGAAACAACTCCAGGAGGATTGGCTTTGAAATTTTATTCTTCTGTAAGAATTCATCTTCAAAGAATAGCTCAAATAAAAAAAGGAGATGAAATTATAGGTTCTCGGATAAAAGCGAAAGTGGTGAAAAACAAAGTAGCTGCTCCTTTTAAGACAGCGGAATTTGATATTTTTTATAACGAGGGTATATCTCTTGAGTCAGAAATAATAAATTTGGGTTTGAAAAAGAAAATTATAGAGAAAAAAGGAAACACTCTTTTATTTGGAAATAAAAAACTAGGCGTAGGAACAGAGCAAGCAAGAAAATTTTTAAAGGAAAATAGAGAGATAAAAAAAGAGATTTTAAAGAAGATAAAAGAGGAGAAATAACTTTTGCTATTTAGGAGAGTAGGGTAATAGTCCTAAAAATCTAGCTCTTTTTACAGCTTTTTTTAATTGTCTCTGGTGTTTAGCACAAAGCCCAGTTTTTTTACGAGGCTTTATTTTGTATTGAAGTGAAATAAACCTCTTCAAGAGATTTACGTTCTTGAAGTCGATTTCTTTAATATTCTTTTGGCAGAGATAGCAGTTTCTTTTCATATTTAAAATGGAATGTCTTTCAAATCTATTTCCTCTTGAGGAGGAGTTTCTTCGATAATAGGTATTTCTTCAGTTTCTTCTTTAGGTTCATTCTTTTGAGGGAGAATTTTCCCGGCAGACTTTGGCCCTAGTTGCATTCTCTCAGCAATAATCTCTGTTCTGTATCTTTTGTTTCCAGAAGTATCTTCCCAGCTTCTTGTCTGAAGTCTGCCCTCAATAAAGACAAGCGATCCTTTGGTAAGGAACCTAGAAGCAATCTCGGCCAGTTTTCTCCATAAAATAACGTTATGAAATTCAGTTAATTCCTTCTTTTCTCCTGAGTTTTTATCAACCCAAATTCTGTTTGTAGCAATTCTAATATTGCAAACTTGCTGTCCTGAAGGTGTGCTTTTTACTTCTGGATCGGCAACTACTCTTCCAATGAGGAAAACTTTATTTAGATACATTAGAATTTTCTTTATGAGTTCGGTGACCTTTTTCAGCTTGAGAATATTTTTTCTTTGTAACTATTAAATATCTTAAAATTTCTTTCTTTTTTTCTACTTCTTTTCTTACCTCAGATATTTTTTTTGAATCAAGATAAAATTCTACAGTAGCTAAAAAAGCTTCTTCTTTCTTTCTTATGGGGTAAGCGAGCTTTGTTCTTTTTACGCTTTCTTCTTTTATATCTAAAATAGCCTCTTTCTCTTGAAGAAAAGAGATAATTTTTTGGTGAAAATCTTGAGCTTCTTTCTCTGAAAGCTCGGGTGTTATGAGATAGGTTAATTCGTAATATTTCATATAAAAGTATTCTATCATCTATTATATAAAGGGTCAAGAATGAAAAATTATTTTGGATTTGATATAATTTTAGTATATGGTTAATCCAGAAATTTTTAGAGCCTATGATATCAGGGGAATTTATCCCCATGATTTTAATGAGGAATCTATTGCGAAGATAACTAAGGCTTATCTTTACCTTTGGCCCAATGTAAAAAAGATTGTTGTTTCTCACGATTCAAGGTTAAGCTCTCCTTCCTTAGCAAAGGCTGTCGTAAAGGAAATTACGAAAACAGGAAGAGACGTAATATATATAGGAATTTCTCCAGACTCTTTATTTTATTTTTCTCTCTTTAGATATAAGTTTAGTGGAGGGTTTCAAATTTCAGGTTCTCATAATGATGAAAGATATAATGGTCTTTCTCTTAGCATTAGAACAAATAGAGGGCCAACGGATGTAATAAAAAAAGATCTTGAGAGGATAAAGAAAATAGTGATCTCTGAGAGAGAAATAAAAGTTAAAAACTATAAAAGAACGAGAGGGAGTATAATAAAAAAGAGTTTTCAGAAAGAATATATAGATTATGTTTCTCGAAGAATAAAACTAAAGAGACCTTTGAAGATTATTATTGATTCCGGTAATGGAAGTGAAGGGTTTTTACCAGAAAAGTTATTTAGAAAATTAGGATGTGAAGTAAAAACAATCTATGGAGAGTTTGATGGAAGGTTCCCTCATCATTTGCCTAATCCTTATGATCCGAAAAATCTAAAGGATTTGATAAGAGAAGTAAAAAAAGAAAAAGCAGATATTGGTTTTGCTTTCGATTCGGATGGAGATAGGGTAACCCCTATAGATAATAAAGGAAGAATCGTGACTGGAGATCAATGCATGATTATGCTAGCTAGGCAAGAAACAGAAAGAAAAAAAGGACCGATAATTCATTGCATGAGAGCTTCAATGGCTCTTTTAGATGATATGAGAGAAAGAAGAATAAAAACATATTTTTCTGTTTCTCATCACTCAGCTATTATAAAGAAGATTAAGAAATTAAGAGCTGTTTTTGGAGGAGAGATAACTTATCATTTTCTTTTTCCTCTAGATTATTATCTTTGTGATGATGCTCTTTTTGCTTCTTTGAAAATTGCCCAGGTAGCTTCTTTGCATTATCCTATTTCTGACTATATTGATTCTCTTCCTCACTATTATCCGAGTCCAGAGATATTTATTCCCTCTACCGATGAAGAAAAATTCGAGGCCATTAATAGATTAAAAAGGATTTTAAAAAGAAGAAGAGTAAAGTTTATTACTATAGACGGAGCTAGAATAAATTGGAAAAATGGTTGGGCTCTTTTTAGAGCTTCTAATACAGAACCTCTAATTAAGTGTCGTTTTGAAGGAAAAACAAAGAAAGACCTAAGGGAAATAAAAAGAAGATCTCTTAATTTCCTAAAAGAAGCGGGAATAAAAGTACCCACTTCTTTAAAAAAAGAATTTTTAGATTAAGCTTCTATAATTACAGGCAAGACCATTGGCCTTCTTTTGGTTCTTTTGTAAAGAAGAGATCCAATTTTATTTTTTATTTCATCTTTTAAAAAGATCCAATTTACAGCTCCTCCAGATTCTATAGCTCTTTCAACAATCTCAATTACTCTTTGTCTAGTTTCTTTTAAAAGCTCTTTTGATTCTCTTAGATAAACAAATCCTCTAGAGATTATATCGGGAGATCCTTTTACTTGACCCGTTTGTCTATCTACAACAATGATAATAACAAACATACCATCCTTAGATAAAGTCATTCTGTCTCGTAAAACGACTTCTCCTACATCTCCTATTCCCAATCCATCAACAAAAACAATATTAGAAGGTACGACTTCGTTTTGATCTATGTAAAATTTGTCTTTGGTAAGAATAATTACCTGTCCGTTTTCAGCAATAAGTATGTTTTCTTCTTTTATTCCTTCAGATATAGCAATTTCTTTATGTGCAACAAACATTGAGTATTGTCCGTGTATAGGAAGAAAGAATTTTGGTTTTGTTAATCTAATCATTTGTCTTAATTCTTCTTCCTTAGCATGGCCCCCAGCATGTATATCCATCATTTTGTAATGAAAAACCTCAGCCCCTTGTCTTAAAATATTGTCTTTTAGTATTTGGACACTTCTTTCATTTCCTGGAATGACTGAAGAAGAAAAAATCACAGAGTCTCCTTTTTTAAATCTAAAGAATTTATGTTCTTTATTGGTGATTCTCATTAAAACAGCTTCTCCTTCTCCCTGGGCACCTGTGCAAATGACAGTAAGTTTCCGGTCGGGGATATTTTTTGATTTTTCAATGGGAATAATTGTTCCTTTTTTTGATTTTATATATCCTAGTTTCTTTGCTATTTCTACATCGTTTCTCATAGTAAAACCGTCAATGACAACCTTTCTTCCGTATTTTTCTGAAAGGGTAATAATTTGTTGTATTCTATTTATTAAAGAAGCAAAGGTGGCTGCAAAAATTCTTCCTTTAGCTTTCTCAAATATTTCTTCCAGGTTCTTAAATATATCTTTTTCTGAAAGAGAATGTCCCTTCTCTTCAGCGTCGGTAGAGTCTGACATTAAGAGTAAAACACCTCTTTTTCCAAACTCTTTTAACTTTTCAAAATTTGTAGGTTTATCATTTACCGGATTCTTATCAAATTTGAAATCAGAAGTATGAAGGATATTCCCTACAGGGGTTTGGATAAAAAGCCCCATATTGTCTGGAATGTTGTGGTTTTGATGAAAAAATTCCACCGTAAAAGGGCCAAGTTTTATTTTTGATCCATCCTTTACTTCATGGATATTTAATTTTGGAAGGTTTTTAAATTCTTCCTGTCTTTTTAGAATAATTCCCTTAGTAAGAGGAGAAGCATAAAGGGGGAGATGCACATTGATTTTGTCTATGAGATAGGGGATAGCGCCAATATGATCATAATGGCCATGAGTGAAAACAGCTCCTAATACTTGGTTTTCTTTTCCTTTAAGGTAAGAGATATTAGGAATAACAAAATCAATCCCGGGCATATCTTCTTCAGGAAATCGTAATCCTATATCGCAAATTAAAATTTTACCCTCCCATTCAAAAAGAGTCATATTTCTACCAACCTCTCCTAATCCGCCGAGAGGTATAATTCTTAATTTTTTTCTCTTAGATTTTTTCATTTTTCTTGTGCCGCGGGAGGGATTCGAACCCTCAAGGGAATTTCTCCCACTAGGTCCTGAACCTAGCGCGTCTGCCAGTTCCGCCACCGCGGCTAAGAGGCTTTTTTTATTTCTAATCTGGGAATATCTTTGTAGTTTTTATTTTTTTTCCAATCTTGGGTAGTATAGAAATAGGCAGCTCCCTTCTTTTTTTGTAGGATGCTATAATCACTTTTAGCATTTTTAGGAATCCAATTTGCTAGTATAAGGGTAAATCTTTTACAAGGGTTAATAGTAATATGATCCCATAGGGGGGGAATAGTAATGGACTCCCCCTTTTTTGCTTTAATAGCAATAACTTTTTCTAATTTATCTTTTTTCTCATTATATTTTTGTAAGAGAAAGATAGCTTTTCCTCTTAAAACGGTGTATTTCTCTTTTGACCTTAAGTGTCTATGTCCTTTTGTTTTTACGAGCTCTTTTCCTAAAAGTCGAGGTGGAATAATAGTAATATCATACCTTAAATTGTTTTTAAATTTAATTCCTCGATACATAAAATAAAGTGCTAGACTTTTATCGGATTTTTTAAACCATTCCCTATCAAAAATCACGTTCTCCATATCTTTTATGAATCTTATGTCAGCTTTTTTCTCTCTAATAACTTTCTCAATGTTCATTTTTTAAGCACTCTTTTTGTTCTTATGTACCAGTTTTGAATGTCACAGAATCTATCAGAAACATTTTTGATGGTCTTCAAGTTGATTCCTTTTATTTTCTTATTCGCGAAGTAGATATAATCAGGACTTATTATGAAAAGGGCAGGTAAATCTTTTTCTAAATTCTCGCTTAGTTTTTTGTAAAGCTCTATTCTTTCATTGTTGTCAGCAGTTTCTCTTATTTCCTCTAATATCTTGTCGCTATCTTTTGATTGATAAAGAGAAAGATTGGATCCAGGATATTGCTTTTGAGAAGAATGCCAAAAAGGAAAAGGATCAGCTATCACTCCAAGAGATTCGCCAAAAAGAAGCATTTCATAATTTCTATCTTTTATATAATCTCTTTTAAGGGTTGAGAGAGGGACAATATGGATTTGAAGGTCTATTCCTATTTTTTGCCATTGTTTTTTCAAAAGATCAGCAATATCGGTCATTTCTTTTTCATCAACCGTAACAATGGTGAAGGAAAGAGGGGTAGTTTCTTCTTTCTGGGGGAAGCATAAATCATTAAGCTTTGATCGTGTAAGAGGGCCGACTTTCCCGGTTCCTTTACTTAACCCGATGGGCTTCAGTACCTCATCTTTATATTTTTCTTGGAATTTTATAACTGCTTTTTTTGTTTTTTGCCCAAAATATCCTGTTACTTCTCCTTCTGGATAAATATCTGAAAATTTTGATAGACATTTTTGTAAATTTTCTACTTCTTGTCCTTGATTTCCATATTTTAAATCGTGGGTTAAAGCTTGGTCATTGTTAAGGCTATTTATTTTTACTAGCTTTCCGTTTTTATCTTTGAATCCCTTCTTTTCTAAAATTTCTTTCGCTTTATTAGGATCATAATTATCCTTTGATTCTTCTCCAAAGATTTCTGGCGCAAAAATTGAATTAATAATTATCCCCCTTTCTTTAAATACCTTTTCTAAAATTTCTTTTTTATCAGTAGCATAATTTAAGGCTTCTCTTATGTCCTTGTCTTTTAAAAGTTTTGATTTATCTAAGTTA
>CAZLLZ010000019.1:0-7849 GCA_964560945.1 uncultured Candidatus Saccharibacteria bacterium
AATTTTTTGTTTTTATAATAATTTTCATAACCTCATTAGAAACAAAGCATTCCCTCTTTGTAGGGAATGCACCGAGAAAACCACCCTATTTCCTTTTCTTCCTTGCTGTTTTTCTTTTAGTAGTCTTCCTCTTTGTTGCTTTCCTCTTTGTTGTCTTCTTTTTCGTTGCCTTTCTTTTAGTGACTTTCCTCTTGGTTGTTTTTCTCTTAGTAGTCTTTTTCTTGGTGGTCTTTCTCTTCGTTGTTTTCTTCCTAATCATTTTTCTTTTAAGATATACGACCTTTTTAAAAGAACTCTTTACTTTATTATTTCACCTCAGAAAATCTTGTCAAGAAAAGTCCCTTAAAATTTCTATTTCTTCTTCTAAATCTATATCAAAATTTTCTTTAACCTTGTCCTTAATTAATTTCACCAAATACAAAACGTCCTTTGCATTCCCATCACCAAGGTTAATAATAAAGTTTGCATGTTTTCTAGAAATCATTACCCTTCCCTTCTTAAGTCCTTTTAGTCCACTTTTCTCAATTAAAAAACCGGCAGGAATAATTTTCTTTTTATTGAAATCATCCAACTGGGGAAATTTATTCAGTAATTTTTTATTTTTTATCTCTCCTTGAAAATTTTTAAAAACAGAACCTGCTGAAGGAAAAGTTAGCGGTTGGTGCTCTTTTCTATAAGAAAAAAATTCCTTCATTTTTTCCTCTATTTTTTCCTTCTCCTTTCTCTCAAAACTTAAAACAACTTTTTCAATAATAAATTCTTTTTCTTTTCTAAAGATACTCTCTCTATAAGAAAAATTACACTCTTCTTTCCTAAATTCCAGCTCATCCATTCTCCCATTCTTTATACGTAGAAGCTTTACGCTCTTTACTAAATCCCCTATACTCCTCCCGAAGGCCCCAGCGTTTCCTCTTACAGCTCCCCCCACTGTACCCGGAATTCCAATAGCCCATTCTAAACCAGAGAAATTATTATCATTATAAAAATTAACCAGAGATAATAAAGGAGTTCCTGAAAAAACTTCCACGCTTTCTCCCTTGATATTAATCTCCCTACCAAGAATTCTTAGAACGGCTTTTCTAAATTCTTCATCCGGAGCTAAAATATTAGAACCTCCCCCTAAGACAAAAAACGATATACCTCTTTTGATAAATTCTCCAAGTACCTTTTTTAGTTCAATTTCATTTTTAACCTCTCTAAAAAAAGAGATAGGTCCCCCTATCTTGAAAGTAGTAATATCTTTAAAAAAAATTTTATCTTCCTTATCAACCTCTTTCATCTTAAATATTATTTTAAATTTAACAGGCCGGGGAGTTTGACTCCGATTAAGTCTTTGTGAGTGCTAGCCCCGGCCTAATTATATTTTACCAAATACGTTTAGAAAGCAAAAGGCGTTGGAAAGCCCCAACGCCTTTTGCCGACTTTAGAATCGGAGCGCTGTCTTAAAGACAGCTTAGCACTCACACCATAATATTAGCAAATTAAATTTACTTTGTCAAGGGATATTTAGGAAGAAAATAAATGATCTTTCCTCTCCTTAAAAAAATCTTTCATAACCTCATAAAGAATAGCTATTAAAGGAACTGCTAATACTGCTCCTAAAATTCCCCATATCTTTCCACCAATAAATAGAGCTACCAATACTAAAACCGGGGATATCTTAATAATTCTCTGAGAAAGAACAGGAAAGATAATTATGTTTTCTAACAATTCTACTATTCCATAGAATAAAAGTGCCAATAATCCCTTAGTCAACCCTCCTAGAGAACCCATTCCTAATATTATTAAGGCAGCTGTCGTGGGACCAATTATTGGAACGAAATCAAAAAGTCCCCCTATCAGAGAAAGTAAAACTGGATAATTTACCTTAGAGAAATAGAATAGGAGAAACGAAAGGGAGCCTACAAATACTACCCCTATTATTCTTATCAAAAACCAACCTACTACTTTTTGCTGAGATCTTTCCCAAAGATTAGCTATATAGTCTTCATATTTTCTAGGAGTAAAAATTCTAAGGATTTTTTCTATTACGTCCTCTTCCAAAGAAAGAAAAATTGCCACAAAAATTGTAAAAATAAGCGCAAGGGCTCCTCCGAAAAGTGAAGAAAGAGAATTAAAAATATTTCCCCCTGATTTCACAAGCTTATCTTGAGCTATATCTAAAATATTTTTCAGATTCTTAGATATTTCAAATCCAAACGGTTTTAAAATGGGAGAAATTTTCTCCAATAAAGAAGGAATTTCTTTAGGGGCAGTTTTCGAAAAGTTAAAAACTTCTGAGATCACAAATGGAATTGTTAGGTATAGAAATAATCCTATCCCGACAAATAAAAAAGTATAAATTAAGATTGCTCCTACAATTCGAGGAATATGAGCTCTCTTTAGAATTTTAAGGATAGGTTCAATAATTACTGCAATAATCAAGGCTAAAATAAACCATATTATTAAATCTCTAATTATATAAAAAAAGTACATTAGGGCTATAAAAACCCCTATTTTAAAAAGTGTCTCCCAAGAAATATCAAGAATATTTTTTTCTCCATTCATATTTTTAATAATTTTTTAAATTTATTTTTTTCTTTAAAAGGTCCTATCAAGGAGAGACTTAACCTCTGAGGCTGAAAAATATCATTAGCCATTTTCTGAATATCTGACGGAGTTATTTTTTCCACCTTTTTTATTATATCATCTGGTTTAAGAATTTTCCCTAAAATAAGTTCTTGAGTACCATAAAAAGAAGATACTGCATCCGAAGATTCTAAAGAAAGAAATAGTCTTCCCTTAAAATAATCTTTTACTTTTTTAAGCTCCTTTTTGCCTACTTTTTTCTCTTTCAGCTTCTTGTATTCATTTAAGATAACTTTTATTGCATTTTCAACATTTTTATGAGAAACACCAGCGAAAGTAACAATATATCCTCTATCTAAATAAGATCCGTTATCTGTCCTTACATAATAAGCTAAACCTCTTTTATTCCTTACCTCAGAGAAAATTCTCGAGCTTGAAAATCCCCCCAAGAGAGAAGACAATATCTCCTGGACAAATCTCTTGGGATGAAAAATAGAGTAGGCTCTTACCCCTAAAGCTAAATGGGTCTGATCTGTTTTCCTTGTAAGAATCTTTACCTGAGGAGATTCTTGCTTTTCTATCGTTTTCCTTTTTCTAGGAGGGTTAAATGATCTCATTTTTTGAAAGTAATTCTTTACTTTCCTCTCTACATTCCCTTCAATCCTGCCTGCAATAGTCAGAATAGTGTTTTTTGAAGAATAGTGATTTCTAACATAAGTTATTAGGTCTTCTCTTTTGAATTTTTCAATATTCTCTTTGGGGCCTAGAATTGTCCACCCTGCAGGTTGGTCACCATAAAGAGTTTCATCCCACAAATCATCTATATACATAGAAGGATTATCTAAGTACATATTTACTTCTTGCAAGATTACTTCTTTTTCCTTTTCTAACTCTTTCTGGGGAAAAACTGAGTTTAAAAAAATATCAGAAACCCAATCTAAAGCCAAATCTAAATGAGAGCTTTCTACTTTTACCCAATAACCTGTTATTTCTTTTCCAGTAAAAGCATTACGCACTCCTCCTATTCTATCTATTTCCTCCATAAGCTTTATAGGATCAGGTCTTCTCTTTGTCCCTTTAAAAATCATATGTTCAACGAAATGAGAAACACCATTATTTTTCTTATTCTCATAAGATGATCCTGTGGCAGTCATTATCAATAAGCTAACAGCCCTCGTTGACTTTAGAGGTATCTCTACCAACCTTAAACCATTCTTAAAAACTGTTTTTTTAAACATCTTATTTTTTAAAAGAAGAAAAATCCTGCTTCTCTAGAGTCTCTCTTAGAAACCCTTCTAATTCTTTCACTCTAACTCTTATTTGGTTCATTGTCTCTCTTTCTCTTACCGTCACTGTGTTATCCTTCAATGTCTGATGGTCTATTGTCACGCAGAAAATTGTTCCTACTTCATCTTGTCTTCGATATCTCCTTCCAATAGAACCTGCCTCATCGTACTGAGTAGAAAAAATTCTCTTAATTGAGAAGTAAATCTCTTTTGCCTTCCCCACAATCTGTTCATTATTTCTTACTAGCGGTAAAACGGCTACCTTTACAGGAGCAATCTTATTATTCAAAGAAAGAAGAATCTCTTTTTCCTTCACTGCTTTAGTAGTTTTTGTCCTCCCTCCTTCAACTTCTTTAAAAGCCTCTACAAAAAAAGCCAAAAAAGATCTATCCACTCCAGCTGAGGTTTCTATTACATAAGGATAATATTTTTCTTTTTTATCTTCATCAAAGTATCTTAAATCTTTCCCTGACCACTTAGAATGATTTTTTAAGTCCCAATCTCCACGATTATGCAAAGCTTCTAGTTCCCCCCAACCAAAAGGAAACTTGTACTCAATATCAGCCCCCGCTATTGCGTAATGAGGCAACTCATCTTTGGATATTTCCTTAACCCTTAGGTTTTTTCTTTTTATTCCTAAATTTACATACCAGCTTATTCTTTCTTTTTCCCAAAACTCAAAAAAACGATCTGCATCTTTAGGGTGGCAAAACCACTCCATCTCCATCTGCTCAAACTCCCTTGTTCGATAAATAAAATTTTTAGTCGTAATCTCATTTCTAAATGACTTACCTATTTGAGCTATTCCAAAAGGAATTTTAGCTCTCATTGAATTTAAAACATTGTCAAAGTTCACGAAAATACCCTGGCATGTTTCCGGCCTCAGGTAAGCTTCCGAACTCTTATCCTCTATCACCCCAACAAATGTTTTCATCATTAAATTAAACTTTCTAGGTTTCGTTAATCTTCCTCCACAAACTGGGCATTTGCTATCTTTAATCTCATCAATTCTAAATCTCTTATGACATTCCGTGCACTCTACAAGTTCATCGGAAAAACCAGATGTTAGATGACCTGAAGCCTGCCAAACACGAGAGTTCATCAAAATAGCTGAATCTAAGCCAAATATATTATCTTTTTTCATTATCATCTCTTCCCACCAAATCTTTTTTATATTATTTTTCATTACTACTCCCAGGGGTCCATAATCATAGACAGAAGAAAAACCCCCATATATTTCAGATGAGGGGAAAATAAATCCTCTTCTTTTAGCGAGAGATATAATTTTTTCCATTAAGTTTTCTCCCATATCACTGAACTATCCCTTGATCTTCCGAAACCGTAGAATCATCGGGAAGGGTCGTGTTTATATCTGAAATAGAATTTGAAATTTCCTGGCCCGTAAATTCATCTTCTCCTGAAATCTGGGTATCTTCAATAAGGTTTGGTGTTTTTCCTTTTTGATCTTCTGTAGGAGTTAACTTAACCTGGAAAGAGATATTTGGCCCCTTCTCTAAAATTCCTGGGTCTAAATCACCCACCGACCATATAATCTCTCGAGACCTTGGATCAAAAGCAAACTTTGATGATTCGTTCTCTGGAAATATCTTACCTGTCAGCTCAACATTCTGAGGAAGTATACTTTTTACTTTCACATCCTTGACTTTATTGTAGTAATTTTTAACTTGCCAAGTAATGGTATAAGTAGTTGATTTCCCTACTTTAGGAGGGACAGGGCCTGAATTGCCAAAAACTTCATCTTGATAATACCCTTTCTGAACTACAACCAATTTTGAGTTCACTTTTGTTTCAAATTCTTCTTTTAATTGCCCAATATAAACTTCTGTCTTTATTGTTGAATTAACATCTTGCTGGGTAAAACCCCAATCATCCTTAAGGTTTATCCAAAACTCTAACTTTATTTCTTTTTGAGGTTCTAAATATCTAAAATCCGGGATTTTTCTCCAATCAAAGATAAGAGAATTATCACCCGGCTCAAAGTCACCCTGAACAGATTTTATTGTATTAAAATCAAATGGCTTTCCTTCTAACTTCACTACTAAAAATAAATCTGTCTGACTATCATCCCCTATATTTCTTACCGTAATAACATAATGTAAAAGATCCCCAGGAGAAGCTACATATTGAGGGTTATTATTTATCTCTTGAACAACATAGAGAGAAGGATTGACTAGTTTTACCCCCCTAGAAATTTCTTTTATGGGTATAAAAGACCCATTATTCCAAACTCCCATTATCACCTTAAAAATTTTACTCTCTCCCACATCTCCAGAAATTTCTCCATTTATACTAATTCTTCCCCCTTCTCCTTTGTTTAAAAGACCTACATCAAATTGACTCGGATCTAAAGTCGAAGGATTAGAGCTTTTAAATTCAAATCCATCAGGATAGTCTAGCTGAAAACCCAAATCAGGAATTGAATAATCTATATTAGAGAAGTAATTAATATCAAATTGAACCGCTTTTCCAGGTTCAGTTTTTAAAGGAAGATCCAAGTCAAACCCCAGAGGAGACTTCTCAATCTTGGCTGAGAAAGTAGTATTGGATTCATAAAAAGATTTTAGGTCTTTGGGGCGAAAAATCAATGTTGCCTTAGCAATCTTTATTTCTCCCTCCTTACCTACAATCCTTCCTTTGAACGAAATGTTTTTTTCTTCTCCCGGGTAGAGAGATCCTAATCTCATCTCTCTTATTTCACTTCCAGAGTCAACAATCGTTCCTTTGGGATAATGAAAGATTAGCTTCAAATCATCTAATCGAAAATTGCCATTATTTTTTATGCCTACTACGTAATTTATCTCATCAAAAACATTAATCTCACTAGGCCCTAAAATTTCCATTTTAATAATATCTTTAGAGTAGATATGGCTTCGGGAATAAAAATATCCTCCTGCACCAAGAATTATAAAGATTAATATTAAAAAAAATATCAATTTTCTTCTCATACTATTAATTATATCATTTTTTAATGATTGATAAAGCTTAAATAATCCCCTGAAATTTTCTCCAACTCTCTTATGTGACTTTTATCTATTCTAATCTTCCTTACAAACTGAAGATCTTTTTTTCTAAATACCTTTATCAGTTTTAGGGCATCAATAGAGATTCTGTATCCTTTTTTAATCTTTCTATGACATCTTTCACATAAAACTGTAGCCTCTTCAGGGTTAAAATAAACGTTCTCTCCTAATGACCGAGAACACATAGAACATTTTTCCAAAGAAGAGAAATAACCTGTAATATAGAGAAAATTCCAGAAGAAATAGAAATAACTAATTTTAATTACAAAAGGAGAAATTGTTTTCTTGTTAAGAAATAAAAATACTTCTTTTAAGAGCTCCCATAATCTTTCTTCTTTTTCTTCTCCTTTTAGAAAAACATCCAGTAAGTTAGCTATCTTAAAAGAAATTTCCAATTTAAGAGGGTCTTTTCTTATGTTTCTTAACCTTTCTATAGAGACAGCATCTGTTAAGGTTTTATAAAGTTTCCCTTGAACTAACTCTATCTCTACGAAGTCAAAAAGAACCATATATCCTCTTAGCTTCGATCTTATTTTCCTAATCCCCCTTCCTAAAACATCTATCCTTCCAAAACTCTCTGTAAAGAGAGAGTAAATTTTATCTGCCTCCCTAAAATCTCTTTCTTTAAAAACAAACCCTTCTGTTCTATATTTTGGAGACATTCATTATATATTTCTTTTAAACTTACTCCTCAAAACTCCTATCCTGGAAGAAGTTTCCCTCTCCGATATTTTCTTCTCCTCAAATCCTATCTTTCTATCAGAAGATTTGTTTTGAGGAGAATGTTTTGCTATACTTTCCAAGTATCTTATTGCTCTATCAAGCTCTGTTTTTTCTTTCTGAGTCTTGGCATTATATCTCTCCATCTGAATTTTTCTCAGGGCTCTATTAAATTCTGACTCAGTAATATAATCCCCAAAAATTTTATCTATCTTATCAACCAATCTAATTCTG
>CAZLLZ010000020.1:0-7556 GCA_964560945.1 uncultured Candidatus Saccharibacteria bacterium
GTAATAGCATTTTTCTTATTCAATGCAGGAATAATTTCTTTAATTTCACCCATAGGAGGCAATAGAGAGATATCTTTTACTTCTATCAAATTACTTTGTTTATCCTTCACTTTATAGACAACCGTCGGAAGAGTAACAATTGGTCTCACACCCTCCTCTTTTTCTAACCTTAAAAGGATAACCTCTAAGTGAAAAAGCCCTAAAAACCCGCAAAGAATTCCTCTCCCTAAAGAAGTAGATATCTCTTTAAATTCTAAAGACGGATCTGTCAGATATATTCTTTCAAAGGCTTTTTTGAAATCATTATACTGATTAGGATCTTGCGGATAGATATTACTAAAAACAACCGGTTGGGGTTTTTTAAAACCTTCAAAGACAAAAATTTTTCTCTTTTCTTTAAAATCTTTTTCTGCCGAAAGAGTATCTCCTATAAAAACCTTTTCTGGTTCCTTAATTCCTGTAGCTATCCACCCAATTTCACCACTCGAAAGAGATTCTTTTTCTTTTCTTTGCGGAGCAAAAAAACCCAAAGATTTCACCCTGAATCTTTCTTTCTGGTGAAAAAATACCAGATTATCCCCGAGCCTTACATTTCCGTATTTAACTCTTATATGAACAATTATCCCTAAATGATCGTCATACTCTGTATCAAAAACAAGAGCAGAAAAAGGAAAATTTTCTTTAACTTCGGCTGGTGGAATTTCTTCTATTATCCTCTTTAAAAGGTCCTCTATATTTTTCCCTTTTTTTGCAGAGATCATTGAAATTTCATTTGGGGAACACCCCACCAATTCAGCCAACTCTTTTTTTCTTCTTTCTATATCGCCCTCTAAATCTATCTTATTTAAAACGGGAATAACTTTTAGATTGTTTTCTCTTGCTTGGAGAAAATTAGCAAATGTTTGACCCTGCACTCCCTTCTGAACATCTACTAAAAGAACTGCCCCTTCAACTGCTTTCAAGGCCCTTGAAACTTCATAGGAAAAGTCAACATGACCCGGAGTATCTATAAGATTTAGAATATAATTTTTGCCCTCAAGAGAACATTCCATTCTTACAGGTTGCATTTTTATTGTTACCTTCTTTTCTCTTTCTAGGTTCATCATATCTAAAAACTGTTCCCTTATTTTTTTTGAGGGAACAGTTTTCGTGATTTCTAAAAATCTATCAGCTAACGTAGACTTACCATGATCAACATGGGCAATAATAGAGAAATTCTTTATCTCCATTAGAGAAGCTTTACTTTATTGATTACTAATTCAAATTGATATCCTAAGAAAGTAGCTGCTTGCCGACAATAAACCATTCTTTCAGTAAAAATCTCAAAATACTCCATTATAGGAACGAAATTTGTATCAATTCTTAGAGAGAGAGTTATTTTTCTTTTTTTGGAATCAACTTTCAATTTACTGTCTGTAGTTCCGTAATTAACTCTTGCATGGATATCCCTTCTCAAATTTTCTTTACTTTTATCTCTTACTCTAGATCTTCTGACATCAGATTTATCTGCTAATATAACTAAAGCCGATACAGGATTACAAATTTTCATTTCGCTCCTCCTATCATGGTTGGCAATAGCCTCCATAATGATAGCTGTTTCCTGAGGATCTTCATTAGGAAAAACTTGATGAAACAAAAGAGCTCCCCAATAATGGTGGGATTTCCTTCCTAAAAAATTACCCATATCATGGCAAAAGCCAGCAATAGAAGCTAGCTCTTGAATTCTTTCTGAAAGGCCTATTTTTTTAGCAATACCTCTTGCTCTATCAGCCACTAAGGTTGCGTGTTCCAGTCCGTGCTTTGTATAGCCTATAGCAGAAAGAGCCACTTCTGTTTGATGAGTGAAAGATAAAATCTGAGGATTTTTTCTTACCTTATCATAGGTTAACATTTTATGTCTCTAAAGATTCTCTTATATTAGAAAAAGGAATTACATAGACCTTTTCATCTTTGCCTAAAAATGTAACGCCTAAGAGCTCTCCTTTCAAATTAAAAAGAGGAGCTCCTATCTCTTCTTTGTCTTCTGATAAGTTAGTCAAAAGATAATGATTTGAATAAGCTCTTGTTATAAACCCAACGCCCAAAGAAAGACCACCCTGTAACTTATTTTCCTTTAGCTCAGCTAAATAAAATACTTTTTCTCCTAGAAATATTTCTTCTATACCTGGAAAAGAAACAGCTGGTAAATTATCCTTATCTATTTTTAGAAAAGCTATATCTCCAGCAACTTTCAAAACTTTAGCTTCTTCAGAAAAACCATCTCCCGACACAGTAATTTTTAGGTAATCCTTTGGAAGATTCTGAGAAAGAATAGCAACGACCCCATCTGAGGTAACTATTACCCCTGTCCAAGAAATTTCTCCCTTCCTCGTTCTAATATCAACAGAGACGACTGATTTTTTAGCTTGGGTAATAACATTTTTTAACTGTGTATCATCTGTAATACGTATCTCTTTCTTCTCAACAATTCTAGTAGGATTCTCCCATAGTCTATATTTAAAAAAGAGAGGTTTTTCTACCATACAGGGCCACAAAATTTGTGAGCCAAAGATGCCCCCTCCGATACTTAAGATAAAAATAACTAAGGCTTTCCCAAAAGATTTTTTCATTTCTTAGATTTAACTTCTTTTTTAGTTTTTTTAACTAGATTATTAAAAATAATTTTACCATCCTTAACGTCAATCTCTACAAAATCTCCCTCTTTTATCTCACTTGAAACTATCCTAAGTGCAATAGGATCCAACACTTTTTTTTGAATTACCCTCCTTAAGGGTCTTGCTCCTAAGTCAGGGTCGAAACCTTTTTCCGCTAACCATCCCTTGGCTTTCTTGGTAACCGATATTTTTATATTTTTCTTTAAAAGTCTCTCTTTAACCTTCTCCAATTCTAAATCTACAATCCTTCTAATCTCTTTTTTACCTAAATAATTAAAGATAATAATTTCATCTATTCGGTTTAAAAATTCTGGTCTAAACTTCTCTCTAAGAGCCTTCATAATTTTATCTCTGAGATTTTCTTTCTTTTCCTCCTCTTCCTTCTTGTTTACAAAACCAAGAGAATGATATTCACTAATAATATCAGACCCTATATTTGAGGTCATTATCAAAATTGTATTCTTAAAAGAAACTACTCTTCCTTTAGCATCTGTCAACCTTCCATCTTCAAGAATTTGCAAAAGAATATTAAAAACTTCTGGATGAGCTTTTTCAATTTCATCTAAAAGTATAACACTGTAAGGTCTTCTTCTCACTTTCTCTGTTAACTGTCCTCCTTCTTCATGACCAATATAACCCGGAGGAGAACCTATCATCTTCGCGACAGAGTGCTTTTCCATATACTCTGACATATCAAGCCTAATCATTGCATTCTCGTCATTAAAAAGGAACTCTGCTAAAGCTTTAGCTAACTCTGTTTTTCCTACCCCTGTAGGACCCAGAAAAAGAAAAGAACCTAATGGCCTATTCTCTGGAGCAATACCTGCTCTCGCTCTTCTTATAGCATTTGAAACTGCTTTTATAGCCTCATCTTGATCAACTATTCTCTTGTGAAGAACATCTTCCATTCTTGAAAGTTTCCTTGACTCTTCTTCCATTAATTTTGTTACTGGAATACCGGTCCATCGAGAGACAATTCTAGCAATATCCTCAGGAGTAACCTCCTCTTTTATCAGATGTTTCCCTTTCCTTTGAAGATTTGCTAATTTTTTCTCAGATTCCTCTAATTCTTTCTTTAATTCTGGAATCTTCCCATATTTTATTTCAGCCACTTTTTGAAGATTACCCTCTTTCAAATAATTATCCAAATGAGAACTAAATAAATCTATTTCTTTCTTCAGATTTTTAACTTTCAATATAAGATTCCTTTCCTCCTCCCACTTTCTCTTCAATCTCTCCATTTCTTTCTTTTTTTCCTCTAACTTCTTTGAAATCTGTTTCAATCTTCTTTTGGAAGCAGTATCATTTTCTTTTTTAAGAGCTTCTCTTTCTATCTCTAACCTTAAAATCTCTTCTTTTATTTTCTCTAAATCATCAGGCTCTGACTCTATCTCTAATCTCAAAGAAGAAGCTGCTTCATCTATTAGATCTATAGCTTTGTCAGGTAGAAATCTATCAGTAATATATCTATGAGACAATTCTGCTGCAGCTACTAAAGCAGAATCTCTAATCCTCACCCCATGATGTACTTCGTATTTCTCTTTTATTCCTCTTAGGATAGCAATTGCATCCTCAACTGAAGGCTCTGCTACATAAATTGGTTGGAACCTTCTTTCCAAAGCAGAATCCTTCTCAATATATTTTTGATATTCCTTCAAGGTTGTAGCCCCTATAGCTTTTAATTCCCCTCGAGCTAAAGCAGGTTTTAAAAGATTAGAAGCATCCATTGCTCCCTCGGCAGCTCCTGCTCCAACCAAAGTATGAAGCTCATCAATAAAAATAATGTAGTGACCAGCGGCTCTATTTATTTCTCGTAAAAGGGCTTTCATTCTGTTTTCAAATTCTCCTCGATACTTTGTCCCAGCTATCAAGGATCCCAGATCAAGAGCAATAATCTCTTTATCCCTCAAGCTTTCTGGCACATCCCCCCTGATAATCCTCTGAGCTAATCCTTCCACAATAGCTGTTTTTCCTACACCTGCTTCTCCAATTAGGACAGGATTATTTTTTGTCCTTCGGGATAAAACTTGCATTATCCTTCTTATCTCTTTTTCTCTTCCAATAACTGGATCTAATTTCCCTTGACTTGCCAGCTTTGTTAAATTACGAGTATATTTTTCAATAACCTGGTATTTTGATTCTGGATTAGGGTCTGTAATCTTTTCCTCTCCTCTTACATCAGAAAGATGTTTTAAGAAAGTGTCATAATTTAACTTTTCGGCTATTAACGAACCTTCCCCTGAAGGATGGACAAATTCTATTTCTTCTAAAACTTTCTTCGCTCTTGTATCCACATCTAAGAGAGAGAGGAATAAGTGTTCTATAGAAATAAATTCATCGCCCATCTTTTGTGCTTCTTTTTTTGTTCTATCTAAAACTCTTATCATATCTTGAGTCAAATATAGCTCACCGCTCACCCTAGGAGTAATTAAAGGGGGAATTTTCTTTATCTCTCCTTCTGTTCTCTGAACCAGTTGGGAAACATTTACACCAATCTTACGAAGAATATCCAACACAATACTTTCCTGTTGAGTTAAAATAGCCAAAAGTAAATGCAAGGCATCTATTTGCTGGTGCCCATTTTTCTCAGCAATAGAGCGAGCCCTCATTATTACTTCCTGAGCTTTAAAGGTAAAATTATCACCAATCATTTTGATTTCAGTTTAATAAAAGGACTGAGATAAATCAAGAAAGGGCTATCCGTTTCTTTCTCCTAAGATAACTTTAATATTCATTTTTTTGCTACCTCTTAGAATTTTAAGAGTTACCTTATCTCCAGGTTTATATTTCATTATAAGCTTAGTTAGAGAGTTTTGGGGTGTAATTTTTTCTCCATCAAATTCTAGAACAATATCTCCCTCTCTCAATCCTGCCTTTTCTGCGGCAGACCCTGGAATAACAGCTGATTCTCCACGGCTTCCTCTAGTAATAAGGGCTCCATAATCTACTGGAAGATTATTCTCCTTTTGAATCTTTTTTGTAACCAAGACATATCTCACCCCTAAGAAAGGATAAGTAATTCTCTTTTGTTTTTTATACTGATTTATATCTCTTTTAGCCTTATTAATAGGAATTGCAAAACCTATATTCTGAGCTCCAACAACGGTTGCTGTATTAATACCTATTACCTCTCCCTTTAGATTTAAGAGAGGTCCTCCAGAATTTCCTCTATTAATCGCAGCATCTGTTTGAATAACATCCTCTATTGTCTCCACAACACCTGCCCCAGAAGCTGTAATTGTTCTCCCAAGACCTGAAATAACTCCAACCGAAACCGTATTCCTAAATTCTCCGAGAGCATTTCCTATAGCAACTACTGTTTGACCTATTTGGACTTTATCTGAATTACCTAAAATAACTGGAATAAATTTCCGATTAGCTTCTATTTGAAGCAAGGCTATATCTTGGACAGGATCTCTGGCTAAGACTTTTGCTTTATATTGATGGCCATCATTTGTAAAAACTGTATATTCAGCATCTGGATCATAAACAACATGTTTATTTGTTAAAACCATTCCATCTTCTGAAATAATAAATCCTGTTCCCTCTCCAATTTCCTTTTTCTCTGTCCCTTTTTGCCGGTATTGAGGAATTTCAAATCCGAAAGGTTCACCAAACATCTGTTCAAAATCCTTAAACGGATTATAGTAGTACTCTTCAAAAACAGGAACCTCTTTTGTGATAATTACACTTACCACAGAAGGGGAAACTTTTTTTACCGCCCTTATTACTAAATCCTCTTGAGGATTTTGAGGAATATAATTTTTAGGGGAATTTGATGATGGGTTCAGATTCTTATTAGGGAGATTGATATTTAACCTAGAAAGGGTCTTTTGAATATCTGAATAATAAACTCCCCCTGAAAGGATTCCCCCTAGAAAACCAAAAAAGATTGAAAGAAAAATTACTAAAATAAGAAAACTAATACTCCTTTTAGCCTGAGAAGGATTTTCAAGTTTAGGAAATTTAATTTTAGGAAGATAATTCATCTGCATAATATTTATTTTTATATTTTTTTCTCTAAAAGTAAATCACTGGAAAAAATTCTTCGCCTCTAGCCAATAATCGTTAATCCCTCTTTTCTCTTTTAAATAATACCACCACTCAACTCCCCACAAATAAAACCTATCTATTCCTGTTTTCTTAGCAAACTCTATATTATCCTTAAGCTGCGAAATACTCATTAACTCTAATTGTTTATCCAATGGCAAATTACTAATTAGAACAGGTCCCCAAGGTTCTGCTTGAAGTTCGCTACAAAAAACATATTTCTTAAATAATTTTTCTACCACTTCTGCCTTTCGATAATAAAACACTGGCGGAAAAAAATATTTTACCTCTCTCTTAAACTCTTTAAAGTACGCTCTCCTATATAAACTAAAACTCACAATATCTCCATAGGTTGCAGGAGATAACCAAAATCTTGTACCTGAAGCCGAAATAATCACTGGTCTCTTATCTAGAGATTTTACTAAATAAACTTCTCTTTTAAAAAAGTTTCTATCAAACTTGGGGCATTCTCCAAAAGGGAAAAAAGGTTCATTCTCCACCTGCCAACTCCAAATCACTGGAGATTTTTTATATCTATTTACTACCTTCTTAAGATAAATAAGTAGCTCTTTCTCTCTTTCTTCTTTAGGCATTTTTCTTGCCCATTCTGGTAAAAAACATTCTGGCCATCGAGGAACTTTTTGCCCTATCACCAATGTAACCTTTAAATTTCTTTTTTCTGCTTCTTTTAATTGAAAGTCCACATCACTAAAATCGAAAATTCCTTTCCGGGACTCTATGTCATCCCAGTAGCAAACAAGCCTTAATTCTTTTACGTTAAGATCGTCTAAGATAGATAGGTAAGTCTTCTTCCAGTCTAAACCTAAAAGCTGTGCTTGTTTTTTAGAAAAA
>CAZLLZ010000021.1:0-7421 GCA_964560945.1 uncultured Candidatus Saccharibacteria bacterium
CAGTAAATTCATCCACTTATTAAAAGAGAGGAATATTGAATTAGATAGAAAAGTACTTGCTGATTTAGCTGAAAATCATCCTGATATTTTTGAGAAAATAACTGAAGAAGTAAAAAAATAGCTTGCTAAGAGCAAGCTAAGTTAATATCAGAAACGTTTAATAAAGGACAACCAAATTATATTTTGAAACTTTTCTTTTTGCAGAACTTTTCCATTTTTTGAGGCACGAAAGATCTTTCCTTTCTTCACTACAGCAAAGGGTAATACTTCTTGTCTCCTTTCTCCGTTTAATTCATAGAAAATTCTCAATTCCTCCAAAGGAGTATCTTGAGGCAATTCATCAATACTTTTTCTCTTCTCTCTTTTTATCATTCATTATCACTCTTCCCCTTCTTATTATCACACCTTCTTCTTTTAGTAAAGAAATCTTCTTTCTTATTCCCCTGTTATAACCTCCCACTCTACCGTTTGAGCGGATTACCCTATGGCAAGGAAGCTTCTTGTCTCTATTTTTATTAAGAAAGTTTCCCACCGCTCTCCAAGCTTTGGGTTTTCCAGAAAAAATAGCTACCTCTTTATATGTAAGGACCTCACCTTTAGGAATCTTCTTCACTATTTCATATACCTTCTCTTGAAAGGAATTCATTTGCTTTCTTTAGAACTTCTTTATTGTTTTTAAAAGACAAAAGAGATAAGGCCTCCTCAAAAGAAACCCATTTGAAACCTTTATGCTCAAATGAAATTCTAACTTCTTTTTCTTTAGTCTCAGCGAGATAGAAAACAACAACTTTAAAAATTTTCTTTCCTTGGTGCTGAAAAAAATACTTTATAGATTCTTTAAAACCTTCTATAAAGTTCAAATCACTTATACCTGTCTCTTCCCTTACTTCCCTTTTAGCCGTCTCTAACTCTGTCTCTCCTTCTTCTATATGTCCTTTGGGAAAGTCCCAATAATCTTTCTTGGCACGATGAGAAAGCGCTGGATAATTTAAAAGAAGATAGAAAATCCTATCCTTCTCTCTTCTAAGCAAAACTACACCTACTGATTTTTCAAAAGACATATTTATTTCCTCTTAAAGATATCTTTGAGGGAAAAATGGAACCCATGATCAAAAACTCCCCCTATCTCATTTCTTAGGCCAAGTAGAATCAATGCTCCTAATAATCCTAAAATACCAACTCCTATGAAAACAGGAGTAAATCCAAATTTAATTACAGCCCAACCCCCTACAAAACCTGCTATTCCAGTTCCAAAAGAAAAAGCTGTCGCATCTATCCCCCACTCTGTAGCTTCCCTTCCCTTATCAATGTGCCTGGTAAATATCGCTTGCCATCCAGAAAGAGACATAGAAACTCCCATTGCCTGAAATACTTGAATTAAATAAATATGCCAAGGATATTTAGCAAAAATAAAAGCAAATGGAGTTAGAGAAGCAATAAAAAGTCCAAAAACAAGAAAGAAGTAATCATCTTTTTCTGAAGGAAGTTTATCTAAAAACAAACCCATAGGTATTCTTAAGGCTGCTTTTAACATCCAGTAAACTCCTGCAGCTGCTCCAGCAACAAAAGCAGTTCCTCCTTGAATTCTCTGAATAATGAAAATAGCAAAAACTGGAGATAGCAAACCCCAACCCGTCCAAAAAAATAGATCACTCAAGACAAGATATTTTATAACCTTATTAATTCTCATTAGATGGTAATATCTTTACAATTATTTCTCTTTCTCTGGGTTTTTTATCAAAGTCAACAAAAACTATTTGTTGCCACATTCCAAGAACTAATTTCCCATTCTCTATAGGCACACTAAAAGAAGGTTTTATAATTGAAGAACGAATATGAGAAAAGCCATTACAATCTCCCCATTTTTTACAATGCTCGTAATCTTCTGAAGGGGGAATAATTTTATCCAAAATTCTTTTTAAATCTTTTTTCAATCCTTCCTCATACTCTATGGTAGTGATACCACAAGTAGAGCCAGGAGAGAAGACAACACAGACTCCATCTCTTATTCCACTTTTCCTCACAATTTCCGAGACTTTTTCTGTAATATCTATGACATCTGTAAATCCTTTTGTAGAAAGAGAAAACTTCATAATTTATGACTGAATTTATTAAAAAACTCTTCGATTTTAATTTTAATGATTTGGAGACTAAATCTAAATATATACATTAATCCAACAAACACAATTATTAGCTCTACCCCTCTTATAAGGAAAGAAAAGGCAAGTCCGGCTTCTAACGGAAGACCTATCCCCTTAAAAACTGCTCCCTCAACTAATTCTAGACTCCCTAAAAGAGCTGGGAGAGGAATTAAGGTACAAAAATTAAAGAATCCGTAAACAGAAAGAGATTTAGCAATACTCCACCCCCCACCGAAATAGTAAACAATAATCATTATTCTTAGAAAAATCAACAAATACTTTATTACACTTATCTCTATTCCCTTCCAAACCTTATTTCTCCTTTCCCTAAAAAAGGAAAAAACCTTGTCTTCACTCTCTAAAACAATCTTTCCTCCTTTACTATTCTCAAATTTTTCTTCCTTTAAACCAAAAAACTTAATAAACCATCTTACGGCACTTTCTTTCTTAGAGCTTTTAAGAAAGAAAAATATCAAAAGAGAAATCAAAAGAAGAGTCATTGCTCCACCAGCTATTAGAATCTTCTTTGCCGGAAATATCGGAGAATATATAAAAAAAACAAAGATTCCAAAAAGGAGGAAAATAGAAAAGAGTAAAGAGTCAAGCACTCTATTAACAAAAATAGAAGCTGCCCCATTTGACCAAGGAATCTTGAAAATTTTTCTTAAAGCATAAATTTGATAAAACTCTCCCCCTAAAAGAGAAATGGGAGTTAAAAAAGAAATAGCAAAACCACTAAACCAAATTCCCGCTGTTTCTCTAAAAGAGAGTTTTTTCCCCATCGATCTAATAACAAAACTCATCCTATAGATATTCACTAGGATAATAAAAAAAGTTACCAAGAAAACAAAAAATAATCCTAAGGAAGGAAAAGCCACAAGAGCTTTCTCTACCTTACAAAAACCTGTTCGAGAAATAGTCCACCAAAAGGCTAAAATCCCAATAGTAAAAGATAAAAGAGTAGCAAAAACTTTTTTTAGCATGAAAGAAAATTCTTTACCCTTTTAGCATTAAAAACTGCAAAAGCATGAAAGTCATTATTAAAATACCCATAAATTGCTTTTTTATCTTCAATAATAAATTTCTTCATTACCTGGGCCCATCTTCTTAGTTGGGATACTGAATAAGAAGAACTAAAAAGATTTTTAGGCCCGTGAAATCTAAAATAAACAAAATCTGCCGTAGAGACTACATCGCTTGGATATCTTGAGGAATTAGCAATAACCCAAGAGACATTAAACTTTCCAAAAAGGCTATAAATCTTTTTATCAATCCAAGTCTTGTGCCTAAATTCAAAAGCAATTTTTATCCTAAGATCCCTAATTTTAGACAGGAACGTTTCCAGTCTTCTGATATTCTCTTCCGTCTTCTTGAATGAGGGAGGAAACTGAAAGAGGAAAGGACCTAATTTTTCTTTTAATAAGGTAGCATTCTGGTAAAGTCTCCTCCAAGCATCATCAACATCAACCATTCTCTTTATGTGAGTAATATACCTACTTACTTTCAGAGAAAAAATAAAATCCTCAGGGGTCTGAGAATACCAATTCTTAAAAGTGGAAGGTCTTGGAAGATGATAAAAAGAAGAATTAATTTCAACTGTGTTAAAATGCTGAGAATAAAACTTTAATTTATCTGAGGACAAAAGATGCTCCGGATAAAATCTTTTCTCCCAATCACTGTATATCCAACCCGATGTACCGATATAACAATTACTTCTTAATCGCTCCATTTTCTTAATATTCAATTTTCTTTATCTTATAGACCCTTTTTGGTTTGTTCGAAACTAAAATAATATCTCCCACCTCATGACCTAAAAGAGCTTTTCCCACTGGAGACTCAATACTTATCTTACCATTTGAAGGATCTGATTCTAAAGTATCTACTATTTTAAAATTAAAAACCTTACCATTATACTCAACTAATACCACTGATCCCAAAGAAACAAATTTTCTTCTACTTTTTATTGGCTTTCGGATTATCTCCGCATTATCAATAATATTCCTTAAATACTCTATCTTTTCGTCTATTAAATCAATTTCTTCCTTAAAGGAAATAAACTCTGGGTTTACCTCTTCCGACTGAATTGTTGGAGGGACCCCTGAATTTATTAATTCTTCTCTCTCCCTACAAAGATCCCTATACTCCTTCTTTATTTTCTCTAATCCTTCTCTCGTAAGAAACACTTTATTTCTAAGCATATTTTTATCATTTTATCGAGAGCTCTCTCATTGTCAAGTTGGTTTTCAACAGTTTTTCTCCTAAAATAAAATAATGATTAAAATAGATGGATCGTTTGGAGAAGGAGGAGGTCAGATTATAAGAACAGCTATCGCTTTATCAGTTATTACTCAAAAACCTTGTCATATTTTTAATGTAAGACAGAAGAGAGAAAACCCCGGGTTAAAAACTCAACACCTTATATCTATCGAAGCCTCAAGGGAAATATCCAACGGAAAAACAGAGGGTGTTTTCTTAAACTCAAAAGAGATTTTCTTTTATCCTGGAAAGGAAAGAAAAAGAAAAATACACTTAAAGATTCCTACAGCTGCAAGTATCACTCTTTTATTACAGACTATTTTACCTATAGCCTTATTTTCTCCTTATCCTGTTGAAATTAGCATCGATGGTGGAGCTACCGACACCTTCTTCTCTCCTACATTAGATTATTTTAGGAATATCTTCCTCCAGACATTAAAAAAAATTGGGGGGGCAACTAGTATAGAGGTAAAAAAAAGAGGATTTTATCCAGAAGGAGGAGCGAAAATAAAAGTGGAAATTTATCCCATAAAAGAAATTGCTCCTTTTGAAATTATTGAAAGAGGAAATTTAGAAAAAATATCTATTTACTCTGGCGCTTCAAAAATTTTAGAGGGAAGAAAAGTCTCACAGAGACAAATATCTGGCGCAAAAGAAATTATAGGGAAACTAAAACTTCCTATAGAGGAAAGAATAAATTATTTCCCCACCTCTTCTCCTGGAAGCTATATCTGTATTACAGCTAAATTCCAAAATACTATCCTTGGTACGGATAATTTAGGAAAGATAGGCAAGAGCGCAGAACTAATAGGAAGAGAAGCTGCGGCAGAACTCTTAAAAGAAGAGTCCAGAAAAGCTTCTTTAGATAAACACTTAGTTGATCAAATTTTAATTTATATGGCTCTCTCGAAAGGAAAATGTAGGATATCTACCCCTGAAATCACCCAGCATGCTAGGACAAATATGGAAATTATTAGAAAGTTCATTAAGGGAAGGTTCGAGATAAAAGATAATATTATCTCTTGGATTCCTTTTTCTTCCTAAGAAACTAGCATTATTGCTCTGTTATCAAGTATATGAAAAATCCCCTTCTTAATTGATATTTCCTTTCTCCCATTTTTTAGCCAAAGTATTATTTTTCCATTTCTTAAGATAAAAAAGCTCTCCGCATGATTTTCTAAAACCTGGGCTTCTCCATCAAAAGAGGGTAAAGTTATGCTTTCTACTTCACCTGAAAATAAAGTTTTTTGAGGAGAAATTATTTTACAAGTTATCATTTCTTTATTTCATCTATTCCTCCAATCATATAAAGTTTCATCGGGTCTACATTATCAAATTCTCCGTTTATTATCCTCTCACAACCATCTAAAGTTTTTTTGAGAGGAACATAAACTCCCTTTTTATCACTATATCTCTCGGTGACAAAAAGAGGTTGAGTTAAGAATCTTCTCAACCTCTCTGCTCTTTGCGCAATAATCTTATCTGCTCTCGATAATTCTTCTAAAACTCCATTGATCATATTAAAAAAAGATTTTACTAAAAGTTTTTCTCCTAAAGCCAGAGGAGTTTCTCTTTTTTCTAAAATGTGTTTCCTAACAATGAAAAAAAATGGAACAATAAGAGCTATCATAAACCAAGTCGTCAAAACTGTATTAGTAATATATAAATGCCCAATTCTTAAAACAGGATCTGCAACTAAAGTAATATGAAGCATTATTTTTTACTTTTATTATCTTTCTTTAAGAGAGGTGTTAAGCCTGAATAAATTTGAAATGCCGCAATAATCGGGCCTAAAACAATTCCTAGGACAAGAAAAATTGGTTTCGTTTTCAATATTTTATCAAGACAAAAACCTAAAAAAGCAAAAATCCCTATATCTATTAAGACTGTAAATCCTAACTACCAAGCAAAGTTTAAGGCATAAAGAACTTTGAACTTTTCTTTTGCCATTACTTTATTATATCTCTTATAAATACTAGAGCATAACCCTAAAAAGTAAAGAGTTTATAAATAAAAAGTACATATAAGAGAAGATACATTAGCCCTTCCCAAATATGGATTCTTCGAGAAATCCCAGAAATTATAAAAAGAAAAGTTGCCACTACTAAAAAAGGAAGACCCACATAAAAAGTAATATTATCTACATAAAGAGGAGTAAAAAGAGCTGGTAGCCCCACAACAGCTAGAACTAAGAATATATTCGAACCAAAAACATTTCCTAATGCTATCTCATATTTTCTTTTTGCAGACGCTATTATCGAAACTACCATATCAGGAAGAGAGGTCCCTATAGCAACTGCAGTAATAGCAATAAAAGAAGGAGAAATTCTAAAAATGGTAGACAACTTTATTAAAGATCTTATATTCATCTCTGCCCCAATTACTAATCCCAACACTCCAAGAATAATTAATATAAAACTCATTTTTCTTGAGAGAATCTTTTTTTCTTTTTTCTCTCTTTTTCTTTCTACTTTTTTTCTTCTCCTTCCTACCCTTGCCGGAATCACCTCAGAAGATTCTGGCGTATCTTTTTCCTCCCCTCTTTGAAAAACAGTATAGAGAACATAAACTGAAAAAGCCAAAAGAAGAATAATACCTTCCCAAAAAGTAATTTTTTTATCCCACATTATAAAAAGAAAAAGAAAAGTAGTTGTAGCTAAAAGAGGAGCATCAAGGTCAATCAGGCTCCTTTGAATTATTAATCTTCTTGCAACAATAGAAGAAAGACCTACAATAAGGAAGATATTAGCTATTGCCGATCCAACAGCAGTAGAAGCAGCTACCTCTGTTATTCCTTTTAAGGCGGCTTCCAAAGAAACAGCTGCTTCTGGAAAAGAAGTTCCTATTGCAACAATTGTTACTCCAATAATAAAAGGAGAAACCCCAAAAGAAATTCCTAGGCATTCTGCCCCTTCTACAAACCAATCTGCTCCTTTAACAAGGAAAGCAAGACTTAAAATAAAAATTACAATCCAAAAGAAAACCACTCTAAAAAATTATATTCTTACTATATACTTTTTCTAA
>CAZLLZ010000022.1:0-7296 GCA_964560945.1 uncultured Candidatus Saccharibacteria bacterium
CATTTTTCAGTAGGGGATATGGTTAGAGATTTAGATAAAGAGCTTGAGTCAAAAAAGGGTAAGGAAAATTTTATAAAGTTTTTGAAAGAAAACTATAGGGGATTTACTCCTTTAAAAGAAGTTATAAAGTCTGTCGAAAATAGGAGTACGAAAACCCTCTTGCCCACAGAATTAATTCTTGTTTTAACAAAGAAGAAAATAGCTGAAATGGGAAGGAAAGCTCTTTTTATTGATGGATTCCCTAGAAACTTAGATCAAATCTCTTACTCTTTGTTCTTTAGAGATCTTATTGAATATAGAGATGATCCAGATATCTTTGTTTTGATTGATGTTCCTGAAAAAGTAATTGATGAAAGGATGAAAGGAAGAGTTGTCTGTCCTATCTGTCATACACCAAGAAATATAAAACTTTTTCCTACAAGAAATGTAGGATACGATAAGAAAACAAAAGAATTTTACCTGATATGTGATAATCCTGCTTGTCATAGCACAAGGATGGTAAGGAAAGAAGGAGATGAATTGGGAATAAAAAATATTAAAGAAAGACTTGCATTAGATGAAAAGTTGATGAAGCAAGCCTTAAATCTAGAAGGGATTCCAAAAATTCTTTTAAGGAATTCTGTGCCCGTAAGTAGGGCAAAGTATTATGTAGAAGATTATGAAATTACTCCAGAATATTATTATAAGTGGAACGAAAAAGAGCAAAGAGTGGAAATTTTAGAGAAACCTTGGGTTTTTAAAGATGATAATGGCGTAGAATCTTATAGTCTTTTAGCCCCTCCTGTTGAGGTGGCACTTATAAGGCAAATGGTAAAAGTCTTAGGAATTTAGTGTGGAAAAGTTTATTGACATACTCTTTTTACTCTTTCTATAATAAAAAAGGCCCTGCTATAAGTCCTTGATTATCTCTGGGACAAACTTTCTCATAGGGAGCCTTATATCTGGATGGCTTGAGGGCTATCCATGCGGGCACCCACCTGGGAATTATTTCCAGAGAATTCAAGGGAGCAGGGTCTTTATTTTAGAGAGATAATTTCTGAAATAACCTTTTTCCAATCTTCATTTTTTGAATTAATAAAATTCCACAAATTAAATCTATCAGGTCTTATGTTAGAAACTTCTTTAAGCCATTCAGGCTTAAATTTTCTTGTTCTTAACGGCTCTTTGGCAAATTCAAGAATTTCGAATTTTTTCATTTTCAGATAAACTTTATTAAAAAGAGAACTAGGAGGGAAAGTTAAACTCGGGAAAGAGTTTTTATGAAGAGAATATATCTTAGCAGAGATTAATGCTCCTGTTCCAGCAAGCTGACCATGGAGAAAATGAGAATCTCTTAATTTGTTTTCTAGTAGTCTTTCGGTATCATGTTCAGAACCAGACGCATATCTCGATGTTTCTTCCATAGAAAGCCCGGAATATAAGAGGGATATAGCTAATTTACGCATATCTCTTATGTCAGCTTTCTCAATAGCTTTTAGACTTAATTCTTTGTACTTCTTTTTAAATTTTTCTTTATTTATCTTCTCAGCCAAGCTTATGTCTTCTAAGGCAATAATGTTAGAAAGAATGTCGCATAGACCAGCTTTCTTTAAGTTTCTAGAATTTTTCCATAACTTGAGAGGAATAAATAATTTATCCGGATATTTAGCAGGAACAGTTATTCTTTTCCCGGATTTTTCATAGAGGGATGAATTTTTAGAAATTAAACCATCATGAGAAGGAGCAGTGGGAATAGAAATAAGAGGTAATCTTAATTCGAAAGCTATAGTTTTTGATATATCAATTGCTCTTCCTCCACCAATGCCAATTATAAAATCCGAATGATTTTTTATTATCTTTTTTTCTAAAATCCTTACTGTTTTTAAAGAAGGGTTTTTTATAGGATAAAATTTCTTTACTTTAGCATTTAAGAGAAGATTTTTAGTGAATTGATTATTATTAGTAATAACTTCTCCTGAACGTAGAATTTCTTTAATTTCTTTATTTATGTCTTGAATAAATCGAAGCTCAATCCCTTTCTTTTTGAGAAGCTGATTGATATTCATCTTTCCTTGACGAGAAAATATCAGAATATGTTATAATGATTTATATGAAGAAGATTTTTTTAATCCTTCTTTTTTTCACTCTTTTATTTAGTTTCCATTATACTTCCTCTCAAGAAGTATTGCCAGAGTTTAATTCTAATGTCTGCGCTGTTTACTTTACTGGTATAGGATGTCCGCATTGCGCTAAGGCAGATCCTGTTGTTCTGGAAAAATTTTTGAAAAAGTACCCCAATTTTATTGTTATAGAGTACGAAACCCATCAGAAAAAAATAAATGCTCCCTTAGAAGGATATTACAATACTAATTACGGTACAAGCTTTGGTATCCCTCTTTTAGTTTTTGGAAAGGGGAATTATTTAGAGGGAGATGGGGGTATTATTTTAAATCTTGAGAAGGTTGTTTCAGGATTGGTAGAAAATAAGTGCCCCTTACCTGATGGGTCTGAACAGCATTTTGGTGAAATAAACCTTAATTCTCTTCCTGGCCTTCCAAAAATTTGGAGAGACAATAGAATATTAGTCAAGGAAGACGAAAGTCATTGGATTTTTGCTTGGAATGGTAATCCTTTAGAGAAAAAAGAAAACCGGATTCAGAAAGAAAAAAGTGAAAAGATATTAAATGATCTTGTTCTAAAAAATAACTTTTCAGATGTTTTAGAGGAAGCTAACTATAAATATCTTGGCTCTTATAAGGCTCCGCTTTCAGGAAAAGAAGTTTATTTTGAGAATGCAGTGATGCTGAACCTGGGAGCAATAAAGGGAAGTAATTTTATTTATAAAATGACCTTACCAGGAGTAATTTTATTAGCCGGTGTTGATTCAATAAATCCTTGTGCCTTAGCTGTCCTTTTATTAATGCTGTTAGGAATTCTGACATATAATCCTAATGAGAAAAAGAATATGCTTTTAGCTGGAATCTCCTTTGTGGTTTCTATTTTCTTTATGTATTTCTTGTACGGATTAGTTATTGTTAAATTCTTTCAAGCAATTCACTCTCTTTCTCTACTTCAGATATGGCTTTATAAAGCTTTAGGGATTTTTGCTGTTATTCTGGGAATTCTAAACATAAAGGACTTTTTCTACTACAAACCCGGGGGCTTTATGACAGAAATGCCTCTTTCTTGGAGGCCGAAGGCAAAAAAAATAATTTCCGGGATCACTTCTCCTAAAGGAGCCTTCGGGATAGGAATGTTTGTTACCTTATTTTTACTCCCTTGTACAATGGGTCCTTACTTTATTGCTGGAGGTCTTCTTTCTAATAGTTTACAAGATATCTCTCGCATTATTCCCTGGCTATTACTTTATAATTTTATCTTTATTGTCCCGATGCTTTTGATCGTTTTCCTTGTTTGGCGAGGATTTAAAGAGATAAAAGATATTCAAAAGTGGAAGGAACTTCATATTAGGAAGGTTCACTTGGTTGCAGGAATTATTATGATAATTTTGGGGATTATAATGCTTGGAGGACAGATTCTTTTTAAGGGATCTATCTTTTAATTGGTCCACCTCCTAGACAAATATCTTCTTTGTAAAAAACAGCAAATTGACCTGGAGTAGGGAAGGTTTTTTCTTTTTGAAAGGCTATTTTTACTTTTTTTGATTTTCTTTTCTTGTGGTGAAGAATAGCTTTTGTAGATTGACTTTTGTATCTTGTTTTTACCTCTCCCTTGATTTTATTTTCCTTAGTGAAAGAAGAAGAAATGAAATGAAATGGGGAAACTTCTATTTCTTTCTTTTCGAGTTCATCTTTTTTCTCTGTTACAATAACAAGATTTTTCTTGGGATTAATTCCCTTAACATAGAGGATTTTCCCCGGAATTTTGATTCCCTTTCTTTGGCCAATGGTGAAGAAATAAATTCCCTGATGTTTGCCAATTATTCTCCCGTCTTCTGTGACGATATTTCCTTCTCTTTTTCCAATTTTATCTAATAGAAAGTTATTTTTTTCTTTTGAGCTAACATAACAAAAATCTTGACTCTCTTTCTTTTTGGCAAATTCTGGTATTTTATATTTTTCTGCTAATTTTTTGACCTCTTTCTTAGTATATTCCCCGAGAGGGAAAATAAGGTGAGACAACCATCTCTGTGGCAAAAGAGCAAGAAAGTAGCTTTGATCTTTTTCTCTGTCTACTCCTCTTTTTAAAAGATATTCCTTTTTTTTGTTGCTGTATTCAATCTTTGCATAATGACCGGTAGCGACATATTTTATATTATGTTTTTTGGCAAACTCAAGCAGTTTCTTTATTTTGAAATAACGATTACAAATAATACAGGGGTTGGGAGTTTCTCCTTTTTTGAGGGAATCCAGGAAGTATTTCACCACAACCTCTTTAAATTCTTTTCTTGCATCAATTATAAAATAGGGGAAATTGAATTTCTTGGAAAAACTCCTTAAAAAAGAAAAGTTGTTTTCTTTATTTTTCCAATTAGGAATTTGTAAGGAAACCCCTATAGGGGAAAACCCTTGTTTTTTTAATAGAAAAAGGCTAACAAGAGAATCTATTCCCCCTGATAATCCGACAATTATTTCTTCTGAGTGCATTTCTTTTTATTCTATAATAGCTGGACTATTAATTAAAATAATTTTAATATATCTAAAATACTTTTTGATAAAACAGTTGGTGAGAATTTATGATAATTAAAATTTATTGTAGTAAGTGTGGAACTCTTCTTTATAAATATGAAAAGACTAAACCTGGGCATTTGGTCAAGTGCTACAAAGATAAAATTCTAAGAGATTACACAAAGGGCGATCTAAGGTGTCCTAAATGTGGCCAAGTATTTGCTCGTGAAGCATTTATTCATGGAAAACCAGCTAATAAGATTGTTCAGGGAAAAGTCTTTGTCAAAAGATAGTATTATTTTAATAATTCTTGATGATGCAAGAAAAAAATAAAAAAGACATTTTAGTAAACAGAGAAAAAGAGAAAACGATCTGGAAATCTTTTATTAAAACAGGTAATTCTTTTGCTAGGATAATTCCTATTTTATTAGGTACAGTTTTTCTTATTGGCTTAAGCGAGGCTCTTGTACCTCATTCTTTTTACGCGAAACTTTTTGGTACAAATCATCTAAGTAGTGTATTCATTGGTGATTTAGTTGGGAGTATTTCTGCTGGTAATCCGGTGGTTAGTTATATCTTAGGAGGAGAGATGCTAAAGCAGGGGGTAAGCTTGATGGCAGTGACGGCTTTTATTGTTTCTTGGGTAACAGTTGGTCTTATTCAACTACCAGCTGAGTCAATGATTTTAGGAAAAAGATTTGCCATTGTCCGAAATATAACAGCTTTTTTCCTTTCTCTAGTAGTTGCCGTTACGACAGTTTTGATTATTAAATTAATTTAGGTTTATTAAATGAAAAATCGAAGATTTAAAAAGAAGAAAGGGTTTGGTGCTTGGCTTTTCTTTCTCGGGGTTCTCCTGGTTTATATTTTCTTGGCTTTAGTAAATTTTGATGGTTTTATAAAAAGCCTTGATTCTACTGGAAAAATAATTATAAAGATTATTCCGATTTTTATTTTTATCTGGATTTTAATGGCTTTTGTAGATAGATTCCTTGATGCAGATTTTATTGCTAGACATTTTCCAAAAGGAAGCATTCGGGAGTGGTTATTTGCTATTGTTGTAGGTATTTTTTCAGCAGGAGCAACTTATTTTTGGTATCCGTTGCTTTTGGATTTGAGAAAAAAAGGATTTAGTAATGGGATGATTGCTTGTTTTCTTTATAATCGCGCTATTAAAATTTATCTCTTACCGTTAGCTGTATACTACTTTGGAGTGGAGTATGTTCTTGTTTTGACAGGAGTAATGATTTTAGCCTCTGTTGCCCAAGGTGTTATGGTTGAAAGATTAGTTGGGTATACCTAATCAAAAAAATTACGTAACTAATTACGTAATTTATTACGTAATTCTTTAAAGAGATTTTTATTTCTTGTCGGGGTGCCGGGAATCGAACCCGGGTCGCAGGCCCCCCATGCCTGTATACTACCATTGTACTACACCCCGAATAGCTCTATTTTATTTTATCTATTTTAGTAATAGTTCTTAGGCACTTTGAACAAACCCAAATTCTCTTACCAGCAGGTAAGTTAAGCTTTGGGAATTTTTTAGCCACAGACGGGGTGACAGTAATCCGATGAAGATTAGGTATCTTCTTTCTTTTCGTGGTTGGATTGTACCTACTTCTTAATTTTATTCTTTTGACAGAAGAAGCAGGTTTTTTTCCACAAATTGCACATACTCTAGCCATATATATAAATATATAGGTTTTTTCTTTCTAGGTCAACTTGTTTTTTGAAATAGCAATTGTTAAAATATTTTTAATATGATTTTTTCAGCGATTTTAAGTTTTATATTTTTCTTTATCGTGCTAATTTTTTCTGTTATTTTGCACGAAGTTTCTCATGGGTATGCTGCTTTAGAGTTAGGAGATACAACAGCTAAAGATGCTGGTAGATTAACCTTGAATCCTATAAAGCACATAGATCTAGTAGGATCTGTCTTTTTGCCTCTTGTTCTAATAATTTTTATTATTCTTACCGGGAAGGGGATAATTTTTGGCTGGGCAAAACCAGTCCCCATAAATCCTTTTAACTTTAGAGATAAAAAATATGGAGAAGCTAAAGTTGCTTTAGCTGGACCTTTAGCTAATATTCTGTTAGCTTTGGTTTTTGGGCTCCCCTTAAGATTTATTCCAGCTTTATCAGTGAATTACACGGTGTTTTCTTTTTTCTCTATTATTGTTTGGGTGAATCTTTTACTTGCCCTCTTTAATCTTATCCCTGTTCCTCCTCTTGATGGAGGACATATTCTATTTGCTTTTTTGCCAAGAAGAGCAGTAGCTCTTAAAATATTTTTAATCCAATTTGGATTCATCATTTTGTTATTTTTCATATTTTTCTTCTTCTCTTGGTTTATCCCGGTTATAAATTGGATTTATAAATTAATTGTTGGCTCATCTTTTGTCATTTGATATTTGACTTTTATTTTTGGATAATTATTATAAAGGAAGGCGCTAGGCGCTTAATTTATTTGAGTATCTAAAATTTATGCCTACAATTCATCAGTTAATTAGAAAGGGAAGAAAACAAAAAAGTAAGAATAAAAAGGCAAGAGCCTTGAAATTTAGCTTTAATGTGCTGAAGAATAAATACTCTCATTATTTCTCTCCTTTAAAGAGAGGAGTTTGCCTTAAGGTCTATACAGTTACTCCTAAAAAACCTAACTCTGCTTTAAGAAAGGTAGCAAGAGTGA
>CAZLLZ010000023.1:0-6764 GCA_964560945.1 uncultured Candidatus Saccharibacteria bacterium
AATTCTTTCTTCTAAAAGCTCTTCTCTCGTTTTCTTGATTTGAACATCCCTTTCTCCATCTTTTTCCCTACTTTCCAAAGGAGGTAACTCGTTTTCTTCCATTTTTATTTTTTTCATTTCTTCCCTTATATCTTCCTCTCTTACCTCTAACCTATCTGCTAATTTTTGAATCCAATGAGTTTGGAGAATTTTATTTGGAATTCTTTTTATGTATGGGACTAACAACTTAAATATTCTTTCCTTATCTTCTGGCTTGTCTTTTTTAAAACTAGAAAAAGCAAAGTCAAAGTAAAAATCCATAATATCTTTTGCACCCTCCACTAATTCTTTCCATTTATCTGGATTCTCAGAAATCACATCGGCTGGATCTTTTCCTTCAGGAAGATCAATTATCTTCAGATTAAACCCAAGCCTCTGAGCTAAGTTGACTCCCCTCTTAGTAGCCGTTTCTCCTCCTACATCCATATCAAAAGAAAGATAGAGATTGTTAGTATACCTCCCTAAAGTTTTTAAATGATAATTAGTCAAAGCTGTCCCTGAAACCGCAACTACATTTTCAAAACCTGCTTGCGAAACTAAGATAGCATCTATATATCCCTCAACAACTATACAAAAATCTTTTTTTCTTATCTCCACTCGAGCCTTATCTAAACCGTAAAGAACCTTACTTTTATCATACGCTAAGGTGGCTGGTGTATTTATATACTTTGCCATCTCCTCTTTCATTCTTTCCCCAAAAATCCTGCCCCCAAAACCTATTACTTGAGAATTGAAATCAAATATAGGAAAAATAATCCGACTTCGAAAACGATCTACAATCTCACCCTTCATGTCCTTTGTTGAAATTCCAGCACTAACTATATCAATCTCATTGAACCCCCGAGATAAAAGAAATTTAGATAAGCCAGAAGGAGTATCTGGAGCCCAGCCAATTCTCCATTTTTCTATGCTTTTTTCCGCAAGACCTCTTGAAAAAAGATATTTTTTCACTTCCTGTCCCATTTTTCCTTCCAATTGCTTTTGAAAAAATTTGCAAGATGCTTCTAAAATTTCATATAATTTATGCCTTTTTGTTCTCCACTCAGGCCTGTATTCTTTCAACTCCACTCCTGCTTTTTGAGCTAGAATACGTAAAGCATCACCAAACTCCACTCCTTCTATCTCCATAACAAACTTAAAAATATCACCCCCCTTACCGCAACCAAAACAATGCCAAATTTGACGAGCAGGCGAAACAAAAAAGGAAGGTTTCTTTTCTGAATGAAAAGGACAAAGGCCTCTGTAGTTAGCTCCTGCTTTTTGGAGTTTAATATAGGAACCAATAACTTCAACGATGTCCAAGCGATTTTTTATTTCTTCAATAGGATTGAGCATTTTCTGACTAGATTATATAATAATCTAACTTAAAAAAGAAGTATTTTTATTTTTTATTTAGGAAAGTGGTGTTATAATAAAAAAATATGAAAATTGCCCAAATTGCTCCCTTGTGGATCCCTGTTCCCCCTTACACTTACGGAGGAACAGAATTAGTAGTTTCCTGGATTACAGAAGAATTAGTAAGAAGAGGACACGAAGTAACTCTTTTTGCGTCAGGGGATTCAAAAACTTCAGCAAAATTAATACCTATCTGGCCAAATTCGCTATGGAGAGCTCACCTTCATGCGCCCCATGCAGCATTTTCTTTGATGTACAAAAAAATACTAGAGATGAAAAATGAGTTCGACATCATTCACGATCACTGTGAGTTCTATACACTTCCTTACAGTAAATTTATTAAAGCCCCTATTATTTCAACAATCCATCATCCAATGTATGAAGAAATGATTACCCTTTTCAAAAAATTTCCTAATGTTAATTACATAGCTATTTCAAAAAGCCAAAGAAAATCAGCACCAGGAGTACATTTCGTAAAGACTATCTATCACGGACTTCCTCTCGATCAATATCCCTTTAATCCTCACCCTCAAAACCATCTCTTATGGCTATCTAAAATTGCTTCAGAAAAAGGACCAGCCGAAGCCATCGAAATTGCAAAAGCTGCTGGAGAAAAACTTATTCTTTCCGGACCTATTCTCCCGGGATACGGAGATTATTTTGATTACAGAATCAAACCTCTGATTGATGGAAAACAAATTCAATTTGTCGGAGTAGCAGATTTTCAAAAGAAGATTGATCTCTTTAAAAATGCAAAAGCTTTCATTTATCCCGTCAAAAGACCTGAACCTTTCGGACTAGTTGTCATAGAAGCTATGGCCTGTGGAACACCAGTAATTGCTTACAAAAGAGGCGCTATGGAAGAATTAATAAAAGATGGAAAGACAGGATTCCTTGTTTCAAATAAAGAGGAGGCTATCGAAGCTTTAAAAAACATAGACAAAATCAAAAGAATTGACTGCCGAAGACATATAGCAAGAAAATTTAACCTGAAAAAGATGGTTAATAAATATGAAGCCTTATATTATAAAATTCTAAAAGAAAGAGAAAAATGAAAAGAAAAAAATTAAGAATCGCTCAGGTCGCCCCCTTATGGGTTAGAATTCCCCCAGAAAAATATGGAGGAATTGAAAGAATTGTTCATTATTTAACTGAAGAACTGGTCAGAAGAGGTCACAAGGTAACCCTCTTTGCTTCTGGAGATTCAAAAACAAAAGCAAAATTAGTTTCTGTTTACCCCCGGGCATTAAAGAAAGATAACATCCCCTGGACTGATCCTTTCTGGAACCTTGAAAATCTCTCTGTTGCTTTCCAATCATCTGGTAAATTTGATATCATTCACTCTCATCTTGATCTCTGGACATTATTCTTCCAAGAAATTGTAAGAACCCCTGTAGTCCATACATTCCACAATCCCCTTTACACTTCTTCTATCACAAACCCAAATAGAATTCCTACCCGATTGAAAATGTTTGAGATTCATAAGAAAAGAACCTATGGGTGTTTTATTTCAAAATCTCAAAGAAAACTATGCCCAGTAAAATTTCCCCACAATTGGATTGTCTATAACGGTATCGACATCTCTCAATATGAATTCAATCCTAAACCCGAAGATTACTTTGCCTGGATAGCCAGGATTGATCCTTACAAAGGAATAGAAAATGCTATTGCAGCCGCAGAGATAGCCGGAGTGAAACTAAAATTAGCCGGAAGGTTAGATGACAGTCGAAAAAAGTACTTTCGAGAGAAAATAAAACCTCATCTAGGAAGAAAAATTGAATACATAGGAGAACTTTCACAGAAAGAATTACCTGAATTTTATGGAAAAGCAAAAGCTATTCTCTATCCAATTGAATGGCATGAACCTTTTGGTTTAGTTATGACTGAAGCTATGGCTTGCGGCACTCCTGTGATTGCTTTTGCCCAAGGTTCCGTTCCAGAAGTAATAAAAAATGAAAAGACAGGATTTGTTATACCAATGTTAAATAAAAAAGGAGAAAGGAATATCATAGGGATAGTGCAATCCATCAAGAAGATAGATCAAATCAAAAGAGAAAATTGTCGAAAGTGGGTAGAAAAAGAATTTACCTACCAAAGAATGACTGATAAATATGAAGAAATTTATTATAAAATATTGGAAATGAAAAAATAAAAAATATGAAGAGAAGACTCAAAATCGGAATGATGATTACGGGGCATTATACAATTCCTCCTCCAAAAGGAGTTATTTACGCTCCAATGATGATTGCTCAAGCTGTTGCCGAAGGATTATCAAAAAAGGGGCACGAAGTTTATTTTTTTGCCCCAGAAGGTTCACACCTAAGAGTAAAAAAGATAATATCTGGAAATTTGAAACCCCTCCATGGAATTAGAGGAAAAAGGGAATTAAATATTCTGAGGGAAAAAGGTGTAGGGCCTTTAGAAAGAGGAAAGATATATAATTTATGGGATCAGTATTTTGCTTCTCTAATGTATAAATTTGCTATTGAAAAAGAACTTGATATTCTACACGTCCACCCCATTGACAGAGTACTTCCTTTTGGGAAAGCCTTCCAAAAGATTCCCATTGTTTATACATTGCACGATCCTATTTATCATTGGCGGGCAGAAATTTTCAAAATATTCTCTTCTAAAAATCAATACTTGGTTTCGATTTCAGAGGCCCAAAGAAAACCTGCGCCAAGATTGAATTACGCTGCCACCATTTACAATGGGATTGATACAAATCTATTTCCCTACTCTAAAAATCATAATGATTATCTTCTCTTTCTAGGAAGATTAATTCCTCAAAAAGGAGCAGATGTCGCTGTCCAGGTAGCCAGGAGAACAGGTGAAAATTTACTTATTGCCGGAACTCCAGCCTCCGGGGAATATTGGGAAAGAAAAATTAAACCTTATCTTAACAATAAAATTAGATACATCGGAAATATCCCCTACGAAAAAACATATAGATATTATGGAGAAGCCAAAGCACTTCTATGCCCTATCCAATGGGAAGAACCTTTTGGATTAACTTTTACTGAAGCTATGGCTTGTGGCACTCCTGTTATTACCTTTAAAAGAGGGTCTGCTTCAGAAGTTATAAAAGATGGGAAAACTGGATTTGTCGTAAAACCCTTAGATAAAAACGGTAAAGTAAACATTAGAGGGTTTGTAGAAGCTGTTAAAAAAGTTGATCAAATTAAAAGAGAGGATTGCCGAAAATGGGTAGAAAAAAGATTTTCTCTTGAAAGAATGGTCTTAGACTATGAAAAAACATTCTTAAAGATCGTGAACAAAAAATGATGTATGAGAACCTCGTTCCCGGAATTTCTCAAAAGATAGAAAAAATATTAAAGAAAGAAAAACTTAAACCTGAAACATCTCCCATAGAATTTATCAGAAAAACAAAAGGAGGAAAGCATAGATACTCAAGTATATGTATTAATAGCAGAGGAGAAAAAATTGTTTTTTATGCCAGGATCCAAAAAAATAAAGATGCGAAAAAGAAAGTAAAAAAGGAAGCTCTTTTTGCTAGAAAACTCCAAGACAAAAACTTTCGAAAAAAACTCCTATTTTCACAGTTTATTCCTCAATACTACAAGGGAAAAATTGAAAAAGATTTCGAATGGCTCGAAAGAAAATTTATTATAGAAAATCCATTAGGGAACAACGAATCTTTAAAAAGGGTTATAACAAAAAAAGGAATATCAGAAACTGTTGATTTTTTGATATCGCTAAGAAAAACAAAAACTTCCCTTCTAAAGAATATCCCCCTTGGGAAATTTCCATTGATTGATTATAAAAAATCTGTTCATCTTCTCTCTTTTCTTCAAGAAAAGAATATCATAACTACAGAAGAATCTTCTAAATGTAAAACTTTTTTGAAAAAATATTATCCTCTTTTTAAGCAAGAACACCTCTATCTTTCCCATGGAGATTTCAATCTCGGGAATATTATTTTTACTAAAGATGGGTTAAAAGTAATTGACTGGGAATCTATGGAAATTAATAACTTTGCCTATGATATTGCTTATCTTCTCACTCACTTGTGGGAAGGAAAAAAATGGCAAAGAAAAGAATTATTAAACAATTACTTATCTCACCTTGATAAAAAAGAAAAAAATAAATTCAAGATTCTCTTAAGGGGCAATCTTTTCTATTTGCTAGGAAGCGGAATTTTTGCCAAGCCAAAAGAAATAGATAAATCTCTTTTACCAAAAAGGAAGAGATTTTTTCGAAATTTATTCAAAGCCTCTCTGAAAAATTTCGAAAAAATACTAACTATTTAAAAAATTTATCAATGCTCCTATGCTCCAAGCCTGCAAATAGCAAGGTTTTTTCTTTGTCTTCAGGGTTATTTTTCCTCTCACGACCCCATAAAATTCAGGGATAAGACCTAACTCTTTATATGCTTTCAAGATAGCGTTTTTTACTTTCTGATATTCTTTTTTATAACCTCTCTCCTTTAATCCTTGAGCTATTATCCAGTTATCATGGGGCCAGACAGAACCTAAATGGTAACTCAGAGGATCAAAATCAGGCTCTTTTGCCGAATGTGTCCGAATCCCATAAGGAGTCCAGAGATCTTTTTGAAATAATCTTTTTACCACTAATTTCTCTTTATCTTTGTCGCAAACTCCAGTAAAAAGAAGATGGCCTGGATTGGAAGTAATAGCTTTTCTTTGTTTCTTTAAACCATCTAGGGCTAAAGCATAATAATTTTTATCTCTCATCCAAAATCTTTTATTGAATTTTTCCTTTAATTTTTCTGCCCTTTCTAATAATGATTTTTCAAATTTCCCCTCTCCGAGAAAAGCAAATATCTCTGCTGCTTTTCTTAAAGCAAGATATTGATACCCTTGGACTTCTACAATAGCTACTGGGGGTTTTATATGCAAATGGTCATTAAAACCATCTTTCCATCCTTGATGGAAAAGCCCTTTTAGATTTCTTCTCTCATATTCTATAAACAAATCACTATCTTCATCACCATAGTTTATTATCCAATTAAGGGCTTCGAGAATATTAGCAAAACAAGATCTCAAAAACTTCTCATCTTTCGTTTTGTCAAAATAAAAACTAAGAAGAATAAGAAAAAGAGGGGTTGAATCTATAGAACCATAATAAGGAAATGGAAAATGATATTCGGTATTCTCTTTCTTCTTGGGATCTATCTCATGTAATATTTTCCCTGGCTCTTCTTCTCTTTTATCATTGACTCTCTTCCCTTGGTATTTTGAAAGAAACTCAAGAGTTCTCCTTGCGATTGATGGATCAAAATCTAAAAGCTCCCAAGAAGTAATTAAAGAATCCCTTCCAAAAATCCTTGGAAACCTTGGAAACCCAGC
>CAZLLZ010000024.1:0-5479 GCA_964560945.1 uncultured Candidatus Saccharibacteria bacterium
TGAATCAAATTTCAGTAAGTGAGCAAGAATTTCTGGGTTTGTTAAATCATTTATGGCTACCACCTCAATATCATCTTTCAAATCCAGTATATTTTTAAGAGTATTTCTACCTATTCTTCCAAAACCATTTATAGCAACTTTAATCATAATTTTTATTTTATTCCCAAGGCCTTTTTTATTTCTTCTTTTTTAAATCCTTCTATTATTTTACCATTAATTTCTATAATTGGAACACTAATCTCCTTCCTATTTTTAAAAAATTCTGGCAAGCTATTTTTATTTGAAAAAATATCTATCCTCTCAAAAGAAAAACCATTTTTCTTTAAAAAACTTTCTAAATTTGCGCAATAAGGACAGGGATCAAATGAATAAATCTTTATTTTTGCCATAGTGAAATAACAAAGCAGCTCCAATAGCCCCCGAGAAATCTCCTAATTTCCCTTTTTTTATTTTAACACGTTTAGAACTTTCTGGGGAAAGGATAAACTTTTTCATACTTTTTTTTGTAGATAGGTAAAAAAATTTGAAAGCCTTACTAATACCTCCGCCTAAAATAATCACTTCCGGGTCAAGAATATTTACTAAATTTGCTAACCCTATGCCTAAAATTTTTCCGTAATCATCAAAGATCTTCAGAGAGAACTTATCTCCTTTTAGAGCTCTATTATAAACCTCTTTAGAGTCTAACCCTCTTTTCTTAAAGAAGCTTTCAGAACCCATTTTATCCCATATTCCATTTTTATCACTGCTTATATCTAAAACCATACCTCCAGGTTCAACAGACATACCAAAAAACCCACGGTATATCCTAAACTTCTTTTTTCTTCTTATCACAAATCCTCCTCCAACACCTGTACCCAAAGTAATACCTAGAACAGAATTATTATTTTTACCTGACCCTCTTAAAGCTTCTGCTATCGTAAAGCATACGGCATCGTTTTCCATTCTTATTTTCTTTTTAAACTTTCTCTCAAAATAACTTTTTATCTTCAAACGAGAAAGGAATTTTATATTAGGCGTAACAAGTATTTTTTCTTTGTCTAGAGAAAGTACACCGGGAATAGAAAAAGAAATCTTATTAACTTTTTCTATTGAAAAGTTTTCTCTTAATTTCTCTTCCAAGATAAAAAGAAAGCCATCTTTACTCTTCGGGGTACCAAAGATGGCTTTCCTTAAAACTCTACCGTTCCACAACACAGCTTTTGTCCTTGTTGCTCCAATATCAACTCCAAGAATCATTTTTTATTATTGACAAGATCCTTGAGAATTATTTTCACTTTCTTCCCCTCCAACACCAGGAGAAGGAACGCTCTCTGAAAGCTTTTGAGAACAAACGCTAGGAGGGTTATTAAACGCCTTGCAAATCGTCTCTTTCATTACCTCTGGAGAACGATTTGAGAGTTGAACTACTTTATCATTAATTACCAAAGTCGGAGAGCCCTGAACACTATATTTATCATTCAAGTCCTTGTGAATGACAAATGGAGGAAACCTCCCATTTACCCATTTACTCTTATCATTATAATCTGCCATAATATGATATTTCTCATCTGTCTTAGAAATACAATCTGATAATTTCCCCTCATCTATTCCTGCAGACTTCAAGCACTTTTCACTATCTCCAGATTTTACAAAACATCCAAGATAATCACTATATTTTGATTTTTGTTCCTTTTCAATACAATACTGCCTCAAGTTTTCCTCTACTTCCTCCTTCCCATGCATTGCGTAATCAACAAAATAAACCCCCATATCTGCTTTATCTTTTAGTAAATCATAAACAGGTAAAAATGCTTTTTCAGCCTGAAGACCAAACGGACAATAGCTCATAACGAATAGCCTCACATCCGGCTTCTCTCTCTTAGGAATAGCATTAATAGAAGCTATATCCTTGGGAATTTCATATCCTTCCGGAAAAAAATACTTCCCATCCTTCGTAACAAAGGAGGTATATTCCTTATCTCCTACTTTTATTCTTACTCTATATACTGATCCCAAATCATCTACTCCTTCAGCAGAAACTTTTTCTTGAGAGTTATGAAAAAATTTCTCATTAATAAACTGAGCTGTTCTACTAGAAGCTACTTGAGCTGATAAAATTTCACCTCCAAAAGAGTCCTGATGAGAAAAATAAGAAAATCCTAAGGCTCCACTTAAAGCTACAATTCCTAAAAGAAGAATTATAACCCAGAATTTACATTTAGTAATCATTTTGTTATCTATATTCTACTTGACCTTTAGATTTCCATCAATATTTCTTAGATTAACAGTAAAAGAGAGAAAAATCAAGACTAGAGATTAATTTTTATCTTCAAACCCTTCTTAACAGATATTCCTTTATCTATCTTGCCAAAACGAATTGATTGAATATGATTTAACGACACTAAATCATCTTTTATCTTCTCAATCTTAGGTTTAAGGGATGGAGAAGCTTCTAAAAATATGCAAGAAACCTCCTTTTTTAAAGATATTTTATTATCTGCCTTAAATTTTCTAATAAATAATGTTATCTCAAAAAGCAGATTGCCCAGATCTTCATCTTTACTATTCATCCTTCCTTTTAACTTGCTTGGCCACTCAGTTAAATGGATGCTTTTTTCTTTTTCAAACTTCCTAAAAAATTTCTGAAATATCTCTTCTGTTACGTAAGGAAGAAAAGGAGCAAATAGCTTCAGGGTATCTCTTAGAACCTCATAAAGAGTCTCCTGAGCAGATGTTCTAAAAGGATGATTCTCATTATAAAGTCTGTATTTTATAGCTTCCAAATAATTATCGCAAAAATCGTGCCAAAAGAAGGATTCTATCACATCCCTTGCCTTAGCATATTCATAGTTTTCTAAATATCTGGTAGCTTCCTCTGCAGTTTTCTGAAATTTTAATTTTATCCAGTTATCAAGATAGTATGCCTCTTTGACTCTCTTTCGAGGATTAAAATCTTTTAAGTTCAGGATTGAAAAACGAGAAGCATTCCAGATTTTCATCATTAATCTGTGCCCTTTCTTTATTTCTTTCTCTTGAAAGCGCAAGTTTCTCCCTAAAGTTGCTCCTGCTGCCCAATACCGAACAGCATCAACAGGATATTGAGAGAGAATTTTTCCAGCCTCAACGATATTACCTAAAGATTTTGACATTTTATTCCCCCTTTCATCTAATCCCCAACCTGAAATCATCACATCTTTCCAAGGAATATTATTTGTGTGATAGAAAGCTTTCACCATCGTATAGAACAACCAAGTTCTTATTATCTCAAATCCTTGAGGCCTCAGACTCATCGGATAAATATTCTTCATTAAACTATTCTTCTCTTTCCAGCGAATATTAATAAAAGGTGTTAAAGAAGAAATCATCCATGTATCCATAACATCTTCTTCTGGAATAACCTCTTTTTCACTACACTTGTATTTTTTCAGTAAGTTTTTGGGAGGATTGTCTCTTAAGGGATTTACGGGAAGATCTTTCTCTCGGGCTAAAATAACTTTGTCTTTGCAATACCAAACTGGGAAAGGAACACCATAAAATCTCTGTCTTGAAATACACCAATCCCACTTCAATCCCTCAAGCCAATCTTCATATTTTCTTTTCATAAAGCTAGGATACCAATTTAACTTACTCCCTAATCTTTTAAGTTCATTCTTTATGGAAAGAATTTTTATAAACCATTGAGGGGAAACTCTAAACTCCACAGGTGTTTTACACCTCTCATGAACATTTACCGTATGAATAATCTTTTCTTGCTTTAAAAGATACCCCTTTTCTTTCAAATCCTCTACAATCTTCTCTCTTGCTTCTTCTACAGAGAGTCCTTTGTAAGAACCACTATCTTCATTCATCTTTCCTCTTTCATCAATAATAATCCTCAGAGACAAATTAAATAATTTCCATTTTTTAATATCTTCCATATCTCCAAAAGTACAAACCATCATCAGACCTGTTCCAAAATTAGGATCAACATCTTCTGATGAAAGAATAGGCACTTCTCTATTAAAAAGAGGAACTTTAGCTTTTTTACCTTCCAATTGTTTATATCTCTCATCTCTAGGGTTGAAGAATAAAGCCACGCAAGCAGGAATTAATTCTGGTCTAGTCGTTGCCACAATTAATTCTTCTTCTCCAGCATAAAATTTTATATAGTTTAAATATCCTTCTTCTTCTCTGTCCTCTAAATCCGCTTGCGAAAGAGAGGTTTGGCATTTAGGGCACCATATAACAGGTTCTTCTTTTCTTTCAATTCTCTTCTTTTTATATAAATCAATAAATGATTTTTGAGCAATTCTTTGAGATAATTCATTAATTGTATGATAAGTCAAACTCCAATCCACACTTAGAGCTAATTTTCTCCAAAGCTTCTGATATATTTTGATTAATCTTTCAGATTCTTTAATACAGAGTTTTCTAAACAAGTTTCTATTTGTCTTATCTTTTTTAAGTCCATATTTTTTCTCCACAAATCTTTCTGTAGGGAGACCATTATCGTCAAACCCCATTGGGTAAAAAACATTAAATCCTCTCTGGCGTTTAAAACGAGCAATAAAATCAGCTTGGGTATAACTCATAACATGGCCCATATGAAGCTTTTCTGCTGATACATAAGGAGGAGGAGTATCTATAGAAAAAATCGGTTTTTTGCTTTTTGGTAAAAACCTATATACCTTCTCCTTCTCCCAAAATTTCTGCCACCTCTCCTCTAAATTTTTCGGATAATGTTTTCTCATCATAGACTTAAAATAATCCCCTTTTTTTATATTGAAAAACTGCCTCTCTTATCTCTTCCATTGTTTTTTCTCCTGCTTCTTTTGCTTTTTCAATACCTATCAAAAGTGAATTCTTTATTATCGATTTATCTCTTAAAACTTCTTCTCTCCGAGATTGGATCGGCTGAAGTTTTTCAATAACCAGCTCAGCTAAACTCTCCTTAAACTCCACGTACCCTTTTCCCTTAAATTTCTTTTCTATTTCCTCTATTATCATCCCTGAAAACTCAGAATAAATTCTTATAAGATTGGATATCATTGGTTTTTTACCTGGAAGATATTTTATTTCTCTCCCACTATCTGTAATTGCTTTTCTTACTTTTTTCTTAATCTCTTCTGGACTGTCAGAAAGCAAAATTGCATTATTTAAAGACTTACTCATCTTCCTTCCATCCAACCCCATTATCCTCGGAGACTTTGAAAGTAAAGGTTTAGGCTCAGGGAGTATTTCCTTAAAAAGTTTATTAAACTTTCTAGCAATTTCTCTTGTTTGCTCCAAATGAGGAACTTGATCTTCCCCCACAGGCACTAATTCTCCCTTAAACAAAAGAATATCAGCTGCTTGGGAAATAGGATAGCCTAAAAATCCCAGAGCTATTTGGTCTTTATCAGAATCTATCCCCACATTGCTTGCTTTATCTTTAAGAGTCGGATTTCTCCTCAATCTTGCCACTGTCACCAAATAGGAGAAATAAAAAGTTAACTCTGATAATTGAGGAATTTTTGAC
>CAZLLZ010000025.1:0-5339 GCA_964560945.1 uncultured Candidatus Saccharibacteria bacterium
GCTACGATTATTTCTACCATCCAATACAGAAATTATATCAAAAAAGATTCTCAAAGAAGGTTTTACCCTACGGATTTAGGAAAAGTAGTCTCAGATCTCTTAGTTAAGCATTTCCCCCGAATTGTTGACCTAAAATTCACCGCTAAAATGGAGAAAGATTTAGATTTAATTGCAAGAGGAGAAAAAGACAGAGTAGAAGTTCTTAAAGAATTCTATATTCCTTTCAAAGAAAACTTAGAAAAAAAAGAAAAAGAAATATCAAAAAAAGAAATTACAGAAGAAAAAACAGATAAAAAGTGCCCTCTTTGCGGAGCCCCTTTAATAATCAAAATCGGAAGATACGGAAAATTCTACTCCTGCTCTAGGTTCCCTGAATGCAAATATAGAGCATCCTATAAAAAAGAAAAGAAAAATTGACTTTTAGAAAAGCTATGCTATTAAAAAAATGAGCCGAGGTGCTGAAATTGGTAGACAGGGCGGACTCAAAATCCGCTGAGGCTTAAACCTCGTGAGGGTTCGAGTCCCTCCCTCGGCACAAATTGATATTTTTTCATTTTTAAGATAAAATAAAAAAATGAAGAAGAAAACTTTCATCTTTTCTCTCTTCGCTTTCCTCTTTATCTTTAATTTTGCCTTTGCTGCGGGACTTATTCCTTGCGGAGGACAAGGAGAAGACCCCTGCACTTTCTGTGATCTTTTTAAACTTATGAAGAATATTATCGATTTTGTTTTAGTAGATATCGTTCCTCCCCTGGCTGTGCTTATATTCGTTGCTGCAGGTATTATGTTTTTTACATCTGCTGGAGACCCTGGAATGCTTACAAGATCAAGAAACATCTTCAAGAGTGCTATCATTGGCCTTTCCATTGTGTATGGATCATGGATAATCATTGGTCTTATCCTTGAAATCATGGGGGTTGCCCAATGGACAGGACTTAGTTCTCACGGATGGTTTCAGATTCAATGCTCTCATTAATAGTTTGCCCCCATAGCTCAATTGGCAGAGCAGGGGCCTCTTAAGCCCAAGGTTGCAGGTTCGACTCCTGCTGGGGGCACAAATTCTTTTCTTTTTTTATTTAGAGAGGTAAAATAAATAAAATGTTAGAACAAAAAGAAAAAGAAAAAATTATAAAAAAATATCAGACCCACGAAAAAGACACAGGATCTGCTGAGGTTCAAGTAGCTATTTTAACAGAGAGAATTCAAAAACTTCTCTCCCACCTAAAAAGCCAGAAAAAAGATGTCCACTCAAAGAGAGGACTTTTAAAGATGGTTATGAAAAGGAGAAAACTTTTAAAATATCTCCAGACAAAAAGTGAAGAAAGATACAAAAAGCTCGTTAAAAAACTTGGGATAAAGAAATAAAATGCTAAAACCTAAAGAACAAAGGGTAGCAGTCTTTATAGACGTTCAGAATTTATATCATTCCGCAAAAAATTTATATCGAGCAAGGGTAGATTTCAAAGAAGTTTTAAAAGCAGCCATTTCTGGCAGAAAACTCATCCGGGCTTTTGCTTATGTAGTAAGAACAAAAACCGGAGAAGAAAAACCATTTTTTGAAGCCCTTTCTAAAATAGGAATAGAAATGCGAGTGAAAGACCTCCAAGAGTTTTATGACGGTATGAAAAAAGCAGATTGGGATGTAGGATTAGTTATTGATGCTATAAGAATGTCCCCTAATGTTGATGTTACTGTTCTCGTCTCAGGAGATGGAGATTTTTGCCCATTAGTAGAATATTTAAAAAATCAAGGGAAAAGAGTAGAAATTATTGCCTTTGGAAAAACAACCTCCTCGAGACTAAAAGAAACAGCTGATGAATTCATAAACTTAGATCAGGATCCTAAAAGATATCTTTTAAAGCATATTTAATTAAATGAAAAAAATAAAAAAAGAGTTTTTAATTGAGGGAAGGAAATTAACCATTGAAATAAGAGGATTGGCTGAAAATGCAAACGGAGAAGCTCTTGTTCGTTATGGAGACACTGAAGTATTAGCTGTTGCCGTGATGTCAGAAGAGGATGTAACTAATCCTTATTTTTTTCCTTTAACGGTAGATTATCAAGAAAGATATTACGCTGCTGGGAAAATTATTGGTCCTCGATATATCAGAAGAGAAGGAAGACCTTCTGATGAAGCTATTGCTATAGCAAGAATGGTAGATAGAGCTATAAGACCTCTCTTTCCATCAGAGCTAAGAAGAGCTGTTCAAGTAGTGGTAACTTGTCTCTCTTGGGACGGAGAAAATGATCCTGGAATTTTAGCTTTATTAGCTTCTTCTATAGCTTTATCTACTTCCAATATCCCTTGGGATGGACCCGTAGGAGTAATAAGAATAAGCAAGAATGAGGATAAATTTATTTTGAATCCCACTTACAAAGAAAGAGAATTAGCAAAGTTGGAGATGGTTTTTTCCGCCGTAAAAAAGAATGGAAATTTATTAATCAATATGATGGAGGGAAAGGGAAATGAAAGTAAGGAAAAAAATATCGTAGAAGCTTTTGAATATAGTCAACCCATCCTTGAAAAACTTATAAAACTTCAAAATGAAATTCAAAAAGAATTAGAAAAAGAAAAAATTCCTGTCGCTCCTATTGAATCCCCCTTAATCGAGAAAGAAGTCAAAGAATTCTTAGGAGATAAAATTAAAAAAATACTTGGAGAAAAGAAAAATCAATCCGAAAAACTAGAAGAACTAAAGAATTCTTTAGTAGAGTATATAAAAGAGAAATTCCCAGAAGAACAAGACAGAGATTTTGTAGTAATTAAAGTTTTTCGGGAGGAGGTTAAGAAATATATAACCGAAATGATTCTTCAAAAAAGGATTAGGCCAGATGGAAGGAAGATAAATGAAATAAGGAAAATTCATCTTGAGACAGGAGTTTTGCCAAGAACTCATGGATCCGGACTATTTTCTCGGGGGAAAACAAGAACTCTTTCTATACTCACTTTAGGAGCACCAGGAGATGTACAAACTTTAGAAGGAATGGAAATTACAGGTAAAAAGAGATTTATCCATCATTATAATTTTCCTCCCTATTCTGCCGGAGATATTGCTCCCATTAGAGGGCCGGGGAGAAGAGAGATAGGCCACGGAATGTTAGCCGAAAGAGCACTTCTACCCGCTGTTCCTGATTTTGATGACTTTCCTTATACAATAAGAATTGTTTCTGAGGTTCTTTCTTCTAATGGGTCTACTTCTATGTCATCTGTTTGCTCTTCTTCTCTCTCTTTAATGGATGCAGGTGTTCCAGTTAAGAGACATGTCGCTGGTATAGCTATGGGAATTATCAAAGATAAAAAAGGAAATTATGAGATTCTTACAGATATACAGGGAGTAGAGGATCATTACGGAGGTATGGATTTTAAAGTAGCTGGAACAAAAATAGGAATAACTGCTATTCAAATGGATGTAAAAATCTTAGGAATTACAAAGGAAATTTTAAAACAAGGGTTAGAAAGGGCCAAGAAGGCGAGACTGGAAATCCTAGAGAAAATGAATAATCTTATCTCAAAACCCAGAGAGAAATTGTCTCCTTTTGCTCCAAAAATCTACAAAATACAAATTAATCCCGAGAAAATTAGAGATGTTATAGGCCCTGGAGGGAAGACGATCCACGAAATTATTGAAAAATGTGAAGTTTCTATCGATATAGAGGATGATGGAAAAATTTACATTACTGCTGAAAGTGATGACGCTGCTAAAAAAGCGATCGCTTGGATTAAAAATATCACCCGCGAAGTAAAGGTAGGTGAGATATTTCAAGGAAAGGTAAAAAGACTTCTTGCTTTTGGAGCTATTGTTGAGCTATTCCCCGGCCAAGAAGGACTAATCCATATCTCTACTCTTGGGAGGAACATACGGAAAGTATCAGATGTCCTAAATGTAGGAGATGTTGTATCTGTAAAAGTAAAAGACATTGATGAGCTAGGAAGAATTAACCTCTATCTTATAAAAAATTCTTCCTTAAAAACAAGGGAAAGAAACTATGACAGAAAACCTCACAGATAAAGAAAAAAGAGAGCTTTTTAAAAGGATAGAGATTCGAACAATGAGAAAAGATATCGAAAGGATTAGATCAGGAGAGTTTGAGAAAAGAAGAAAAAGCATTTTAAGCTTCTCGCCACCTCCTAAAAAGAAAGCCTCTATTGAAAAAGAAGTATCCCCAAAAACTATTTCTCAAAAATCCTCCTCACCCCAGCCTTTAGAAGAAAAAAATAAATTCCCTAAATCTTCTTCTACTAAACATATCGGAGATAAAACCCTTAAAGAAAAATCATCTTTCAGGTTAGAAAAACCTATTCAACCCCCTACGGTTTCCACGGAAAAGGAAAATATTAAAAATTCTTCATTAGCAGAAAAGGGGAGTAAAAAAACATCCCCTCCCTCTGTAGCTTTTTTATCTTTCAATAAAGACACCCTTCAGAAAATAAAGAAGAGACTTGAGAATAAAAATTTTGAGAATAAGAAAAAAATTGAGGAAATTGTAAAAAACGAACCACTCTTAGAAGAGAAAAAGAAAAAAATATTAACTTCTATCGAGGAAAAAGAGAAAGAGAGAGATAAAATTGCCAAAGACGAAAAAAAAATTGAGAATTGGGAATTATCTGTAGAGGAAAAAGAAAAGAAAGTTAGCACTCCTGCAGCAAGAAAGAAAATAGAAGAAGAAAGATGGAAAGTTGAGGAAGAAAGAGAAAAAATAGAAGAAAGAAGATGGAAAATAGAAGACGAGATTTCCTCTTTAAAGAAAGACCTTCTTAAAATAGAAGAAGAAATATCTCAAAATTCTCAAATTAAAAGAAGTTTAGAAGAAGAAAACAAAAACATTGAGAAACAATTAAAAGATTTTTCTTTTCTTGAAGAAGAAAATGAGATTAGAGAAGAGTTAGGAAAACTCGAAGAAAAGAAGGAACCATTAGAGGCAGAAAAAGAAAAGCTGCTTGAAAAGAGAAGACAGATTGAAAGAGCCCTTTTTGATTTAAAGGAGAAAGAAAGGGAACTTGAGAAAGAAATTGCTATGTTAGAAGAAGAAGAAAGAAAAACCCCTAACGAAACCAAGCTTCGCCAAATAGAGCTAAAAAGACATCAACTTTCAAAAGATAGAAGAGAAACTGAAGCTGAAAGGTGGGAACTTGAAAATAGGCTCAAAGAGATAAAAGAAAAAATAAAAAAGACTAACATAGATTATCAAGCTACTGTTTATAAAATAGAAAAACTTCAAGAGAAAATTAATAAAATTAAAGATTTAAAAGAAAAAATTCTATCTATTAAGGAAGGTTTTGAGGAGCCAGAAAAAGATTCTAAAGAAGAGGTAAAAGAAGAAAAGCATCCTCTTTTAAA
>CAZLLZ010000026.1:0-5136 GCA_964560945.1 uncultured Candidatus Saccharibacteria bacterium
CCGAAGGAGCCACGGCTCTCCAGGCCGTTCCGTTAGTCCACTCCGGCACCCCTCCCATAGTTAGTATTTAGTTTATAGCGAGTAGTTGGTAGTAATATCTTAAACTAAATATTCATTCCCATCAAGGCTTTAATTCTCTCTTCCACTGGGGGATGAGTCATAAAGAGACGAGCAAACCAATGAGTAGAGGTTTTACCTTTAAAAGGAGAAGAAATAAACAAATGGGCTGTAGAGTTAGAGGCTACTCTCATAGGAGTATTATCTGCTGCTATTTTTCTTAGGGCATTTGCCAATCCTTCTGGATATCTCGTTAGAAGCACCCCTGAAGCATCTGCCAAAAATTCTCTTTTTCGAGAAACAGCTAATCTAATGAGGGTAGCAGCTAAGGGAGCTAGAATTAAAGCTATTAACATCAACAAGAAAAGCAGTACACCACCCGAATCCTTTTCTTCCCTTGATCTCCCCCCCCAAAAAAGAACTCTTAACACCCAATCTGAAATTAGAGCAATTACTCCCGCTAAAACTACTACCACGGAGCCTAAAAGAATATCTCTATTCTTTATATGGGACAACTCATGAGAAGCTACCCCTTCAATTTCTACCTTGTCTAATTTTTCTAAAAGGCCCTTTGTAAAAACAACAGCGGCATGCTGAGGATCTCTTCCGGTAGCAAAAGCATTTGGTTGTTCTTCATCTAAAATATATATCCGGGGCATAGGGAGACCAGCGGTAATACATAGATTTTCTACTATCCGATAAAGTTCTGGATTGTTCTCCCTTATTACAGGCTTGGCCTTTGTCACCCTCAAGACTATCTTATCTGAATACCAATAGCTAAAAAAACTCATTAGCACACTATAGATAATAGCTATCCAAAGGATAATAGTTGTCCCAAAATAATAAGAAAGAAACCATCCAAGAAATATAATCATCAAGAAAAAGAAAGACATAAAAATAAAAGTCTTTCTTACATTGGATTCTGCTACATCATAAAGGGTTGCCATATTGATTTATATTATATCATAATTTCTCACCAGCTCCCTCCTCCTCCACCTCCTGCTCCTCCGCCCGCTCCACCGCCTCCGGCTCCGCCAACAGAAGAGGAAAGGAAAGTATTAAGAGAATCCATCGCATTCTCAAACTCAAAAAAAGAAATGCTCCCCGCTGAGGAAACATACCAGCCAGGAGGATTCTTGTAAATATCTTTAAAAGTATTCATCCACTTTTTAGTGCAACCAAATAAAATAGCATAAGGTAAATACTCCTCAAAAATATTTTCTCTTTCCTCGAATCGAGCCTTATATTTCTCGGCTTTTTCTATAAATTCTTTAAAGCCTAAAATTTCCAAATACGCCCTCCCTCCTTTCCTCGTCCTTCTTGGCATAATCATCCCAAAACCAAGAAATATCAGACCAGTAATGCCAGCCACAATAAGATGATAACTATATTGAGGAACCTGTCCATAAAGAACAAAAGCAACTGCTATTAATATAGACCCTATTAATACCCATGGTTTTTTTACATCAACAGGATTGTCAGGAAAGTATCCTTCCAAGATAAGCTTACTAAACGCTTCTTTGATCAACTTATTCCCCAAACTATTTATATTCCTCCTATTTATCTCAGACAACTTTATTTCCTCCTTTCCAGAGAAAACTGTTTCTAAAATATCCCTCTCATAATCATTCAAAGAATCTTCATTTTTTCCTTTTCTAACTAATATATAATCTTTTCCCGAAAAAAATTTTAATATTTTCTTCTCTTCTTCTTTTATTAAAATAAATCCCTTCACCGCCAAATCAATAATTGTAGCTGTTATCATAACAGGTGTTATTCTTTCTTTCCAAAGAGCTCCCATCAGTAAAGGTTCCAATTTATCCGGAGGAGAATAACGAGGAACGATAACCTTAGAAAATCGAGGGTCTCTCCCTCTCTTATACCACTCAATAAAAAGAAAAATAAAAGAAAACAAGGGAATAAAAAGAAGAAAATTATCTTTTATTTTCCAAGATATAATTCTTAAAAGCGAGGGGGGAATTATTGTTTTATTAGGAACATTAACCTTTATACTAAAAGCCTCTCGAGGATGGAGCGAAGAATTTGGGTAAAAGTCTATTTCTCTTCCAGAGCTAGAAATATAATATCGGCAATTTCTTTCCTTAGATCCAACAGGACCTGTAAAACAATCTATAGATAGATTATCTGGAGATACCTCTTTTGGTAAAACTAATCTTGCTTCTGCACTTTTAATTGGCACCTTCCAGTCTGGCCCAATAACATTCCAATAAATTTCCGCCAAATTATTCTTGAAGAACAAGGCATTATTAACCCGATAGTTAATTGTATAAGCGTGGAGACCATTAATTAGCTTATGAGGATCTCCAATCCGAATATAATAAATCGGATACAAAATTCCCGATCTCCATACCTTCACTTTATAAGAGTTACCTATATCATCTGTAACAGAAACATCTTCTATCCTAATTTTCTTCCCGTCAGGTTTTTTTAGAGGAATATACCTATAAATTCCGTGCCTCTTAATATCACCAAAATTGTAGACAATTCTTTCTTTTATAAAAAGATCGCTATTTTTTTCTACCCTAATTAAAACCTCGTAATTCTCTATTTCTTCATATAAAGAGTGCCACCAATTATATCCGTGTATCTTTTGCAAATTAAAAACAGAAATGAAAAAGGAGACAAAAACTAAAAAGAATAAGTAAAAAGCTATCCTTTCCTTTTTCATTTTCTAAGGTATACAGCTCTTTAAAACTTTACCTTCGGAACCTCTCTTACTTCAGCAGCTCTTGCTTCTTCTATTTCAAAGAAATCAACTCTTCTAAAACCAAACTTCTGGGCGATAGTATTCTGAGGAAACTTCTCCAAATAAATATTATAGTCTCTCACGTTTGCGTTATAGAATCTTCTCGCAGCCTGAATCTTATTTTCTGTATCACTTAACTCCCTTTGGAGTTCAAGAAAATTCTGAGAGGCTTTTAGCTGAGGATAATTTTCTGCTACAGCAAATAAATTCTTCAAGGTAGAAGTTAAAGCATTCTCCGCTTGTGCCTTCTCCTTTATTCCCTGAGCTGAAATAGCTCTTGTTCTTGCTTCAGTTACTTCCTCAAAAACACCTCTCTCGTGAGCAGCATATCCTTTAACTGTCTCAATGATATTAGGAATTAAATTATACCTTCTCTTTAATTGAACCTCTATATCTGACCAAGCTTCTTTTACTCTATTTCTCAAAGTTACTAAACGATTATAGATATAGATTATCCAAATAATAATAAGTGCTATAAAGAAAACTATAATCTTAAGAGCAAACATATTTTTATTTTTTCATTAGAGACCTTTCTTTTATTATAAAATAAAAAAAGAGAGAGTGAAAATTTTACCCTCTCTCTAGGTTTCTCTTAGCTATTCACTTGATTTTTTGTTCCATTTTGTCTTCAATTAGTTCAACCGCTCCTAAAATAGCTTTCTGGGCCTCGGGATATTCTCCTTCTAGATCCCTCAAAAGAGAAACAATTTCTTCTATCTTTTTTGTATCCTCTGCTCTTTCAACTTCTAAGGTTGCTTCTTTTAAAATATCGCACAAGATTCTAATATAAAGAACTCTATGGGCATTAACCTCAGAATATTTACTCCTTCTTTGAAACTTTATTTCCTCTAGTTTTCTTCTTATAAACTCTGCCTGTATTTTCAACTTCTCACCTCTATTTTATCTCTACAAATTATAACTATCCTTGTCAAGATCTATTTTCCCGGATATCTAAATTTTCATTCCAATAAAGAGTTTTGAAGTCTTCTTTTTCCATTCTCTGTAAAAATATAATTCCATCTAAATGGTCGTTTTCGTGCTGAACAACCCTGGCATGAAAGGGATCTACTATTTCTTCAATAGTCCTCTTTCCTTCTGTATTTAAATATTCTATTTTAAGGTGACTTGGCCTTCCTACCTCTCCATAAAGAGTAGCATAGAAAACACTTAAACACCCTTCTACATCTCTGTTAATTTCTTGAGAAAATTCTCTTATCTGGGGATTAATATAAGCCCTAAAACCTATTTTCTCTAGGTTTGGCCTCCTTTCACTTGGCTTTATATTAACAATAAACACTTTTTTGGAAATTCCAATTTGAGGAGCAGCTAACCCTACCCCTCCATAGGAATCAAGTGTTTTTTTCAAGAGCTTCACAATCTCTACTGCTTCCTCGATATTCTTTACTTCTTCAGATTTTTGAAAAAGTAATTTTCCTTCCTCTGTCCCTATTTGTTTTGGCAAAATTGGTTCCATATTGTTATATTCTAAAAAAAGAAAACAAAAAGTCAAAGAAAAAAGAGGCCGCGCAATCACGCGGCCCCTTCTTCAAATCACTCCTAGTACTCCTCATGAGGAGGAACTGGAGGATTCTCTTTCTTTTCAGGTAATTCTGCTACCACACATTCTGTAGTCAATAGCATCGAAGCTGCCGAAACTGCATTTTCTATAGCTGACCTTACAACTTTTGTTGGATCAACAATTCCGGCTTTTATCAAATTCTCATATTGACCTGTGGATGCATTAAAACCCTCGTTTTTAGGCAAACTCTTAACTTTTTCCGCTACTACCGCTCCTTCTACTCCTGCATTATTAGCAATTTGTTTAATAGGAGCTTCTAGAGCTCTCTTTAAAATCTCTAAACTAATCTTTTCATCTCCTTCTAGCTTCAAACCATCTAAAGCCTCAGCTGTTCTTAAAAGAGCTACTCCTCCCCCAGGGACAATTCCCTCTTCAACAGCAGCCCTTGTAGCAGAAAGCGCATCTTCTGCTTTATGCTGTTTTGCCTTTTGTTCAACCTCAGTAGCAGCCCCAACCTTAATAACGGCCACACCTCCAGACAGCTTTCCTAATCTTTCTTGAAGTTTTTCTTTATCAAATTCAGACTCTGTAGCTTCTATTTGTTTCCTTATTTGGTTAATCCTTGCTTCTATATCTTCCTTCTTCCCCTTGCCCTCAACAATAGTTGTATCATCTTTTGTAGAGATTACTTTCCTTGCCTTTCCAAGCATTGATAGATCAACATTCTCCAACTTCATCCCTGCCTCCTCTGAAATTACTTTACCTCCTGTTACTACAGCAATATCCTGAAGCA
>CAZLLZ010000027.1:0-5112 GCA_964560945.1 uncultured Candidatus Saccharibacteria bacterium
AATCCAAAAGAAAACCACTCTAAAAAATTATATTCTTACTATATACTTTTTCTAAAACCTTTCTTGTTGCGGGACCTACAAACCCCGTTGCTTTTTTTAGACCCAAAGGAACAAGAATCTCATCTTTATAAGTTTCTTGAAGTTTTTCTACTGCCTGCCTGGTAATCGGCCCGAAATAACCTGTAGGCTTTACATCGTTTCTAGACCAATATCCTGTTTCCCTTAAAAGATATTGTAATATCATCACATCATCACCTATCATACCTAAATAAAGATTTCGAGGAAAAACTTCTTGTTTTTGAAACTCAAGAGATATTCCTTTTAGGAAATTTCTTGTCATTGGACCAAAATACCCCGTTGCCTTCTTTAATCCTAAAGGTTCTAGTATTCCCCACCTATTTTCTTCTTGAAACTTCATCAAAGCTAATTTTGTCGACAAATCGAAAACGCCAGAGACTTTTCCTTTGGGCTCTGAAGGGTAAAAATCTTGGGAAAAGAGAACTAGTTGCAAAAGAGAAACATCTTCTCCCTTATCCCCCATCTTTAAATTTCTTTTCCAAACATACGAAGGAATAACAATATCTCTCTTAATATCTTTAAATCTCCAATGGGCATATCCCTCATCAAATCTTACTTTTACTGATGAATTAAAAAGATTTAATATCTCACTACTGCCCAAAGAAGATAGTTCTTCTAATGTCAAGTCTACTGGAGGATAACCAGAAAAACCGTTAAAGTTTTTATTTTTCTCATTAGTTATAAGAAAAATTTGAATTCTTCCTGATCCTTCTCCAACTTCTGAAACACCGGTTATTAAAAGAGGATAAAAAAGATAATTTGTCTTAAATTCGTATATCAGGGGTTCTGTGCTTCTCTTTCCATCTATCTCTATTACATCAAAAACAAAATAGTTAATTCCTCGTAGAAGGTAGTTGTTTACCCCCTCCCTAAACTCAGAAGAGATGGTTTTTGCAGAAAGATTATTTTCTTCTTCGAAACTCTTAATCCATTTTAAAAACTCTTCTATATCATTAACTTTCACTACTGTTAGATTATGAGAACCTATTTTCTTCTCAAATAAAATTTCTACTCCTTTCTGAGGAGCTTGACCCTGGTCCAAGGTTGTCTCTCCCCATTTTCCTTCTCGCATCTTCTCAAACTTCTTATCTAAAAGACCTACCAGTTTTTCAAAAGTCTCAAAACTTCCTTCTTTTACCTCTGGCTTATTGGGAAGAGGAATAATTCTTAGAGCCTTTGTCTCTTTATCACTTTCTAAATCATTAGAGATAATAAGAACTTCTTTTTCTCCATTAAAAGCGCAAATAGCTTTCTGTCCAGTTTCTGAAAGATGAATATCAGGAGGCCAGTAGACAATCCCTCCATCGGCTAGAGACACGAAAGGAAAGAAAAACAATACTGATAAAAAAGCTAAGATAGTAAGAATCTTTATTTTTTCTCTCATATTATTCTCTCTATTTTAATAAATTTCTCAAAAAATGTCAGCCCCCGCACTGCGGGGGCTGACCAAAGACGTACCCTCTACTAGTTTCCAGAAAATTCCTCTAATATCCCTATAACTCTATTTATTTCACCAGATATCTTCCTCAACATTTCTATCACTTTACTCAAATCAGGTACTGGACGAGAAGATACCTCTCCTGAGATAGTAAACGCGCTATCGCTCTCATCCCAATTTTTAGCCAAGGAAAGTCTTTGTCGTAAACAAACTTCTCGCTTCTTTGACGATACTATACAGGGAAGGATAGATCTCCTTACAGCAGTGACCCTAATCACATAATCTGAACCATTTGGAATATCCCGAGAAATCCTCCAAGAATAACTTCCCTTCCAATAAGGTACGAATGCAATATGTTTTACAAAGACAGACTCTGAGCTTGTTCCATCTGGAGTTTTCCTAAACAAGTCTATTGAGACTTTAGGCCAAACCCACTTTACCTTAGAAAAAGTCTCGTTCTCCATCTGGGTAGATGCCTCCCATTTTATAAGATGGAGTTGACTTCTATCCCAATTTTCCCCTCCGTTAGGAGAAACGACTTTCACTGAAATATCAGGAAAGACAACCTTTTCCGTTTCCTTGTCTAAAACTCCTGTCTGGGTAAGACCAAATTTTTTCTGTAATCTTTTTATCGCTCCTTTTGTCAATCTTCCAAAGTATCCAGTTACTAACCCTTCAGGATAAATATTTGGATCTTCCTTTAAAATCTCCTGAATCGCTCTTACTTCATCTCCTCGAGAACCTATCCCTAAAGTCTGAGCTGAAGCAATACTAAACAAGCTAAAAACACACAATGATATCGATAGAAAGTAGAATATTTTTTTCATCTTCAAATCTATTATATTTCCTACACCGACCTTTTACATATAAGAACTAGCAAAATATTAAAAAGTTTCATTTATTCTCCTTTATCAAACGAGTCTGCATTATTTTTCTCTTTTCTAGGTCAACCTCTCCAACCCATTGGATATCAGGAGATTGATAAAAAATCTCCATTTTTTTAGAAGAAATTGTTGGCTCAAAGATTCCTCCTCTCTTTCTTAACTTTATGTCTGATAAAGGAAATCTCACCTTTATCTTCCCCAATTTTTCTTCAACAAAAGGAATAGTTTTACTCTCCCGCATTATCTGTCTTGTTTTCTCCAAATCCTCTTGAAAAAAAATATCATCAGGAAAAATTCTTTTCTTAGCTATCATTCTTCTCCTCTTAAGATCTATTTCTATCAAGAGAGGTACATTTTTCTCCATTGTAGGAATTTCTTCCCCTTTCATTAACTTCTCTTTCTCAACCACTTTTATTTCTCTTGTCTCTGTTGGGAAAGGAGAAAACAAAAAATTACCTGGATGGGAAATTACTAGCAAAGCCCTGTGATCATATATTTTTACATCATTAAAATAAGCTCCTTGAGAAATATACTCTTTGATTTCTGGATCTCTTTGGGCAATTTTTTTCGCAAGAGCAATATTATATTGAGGCAAAAGCAGAAAAGAAAAAAGGAAAATAACAAGCACTAACGAAATACCTGTTAAAGACAATTTTTCCAAAATCCTTTTCCTCCAATAATATCTCTTCTCGAAAGAATACCTTTCCAAAAGAAAAACCTTCAACCTTCTCCTATGAGCACTATCTTCTAAAGAAGAAAACTCTATCTCCTTTAAAATTTTTTCTATTTCTTCCCTCATCTTTTTATAAACGTCATTTTAACCAAAAAGTTTCTTTAACCTTTTAATTCCTCTATGTAAAAGGGATTTAACCGTTCCTTCTCTTTTTCCTAAAATCTCACAAATTTCTTTTATTTTTTTGTTTTCAAAATACCGAAGATAAATAACCTCTTGGTATTTCATAGGAAGTTGAGAAACTTTTTTATGCAACTCTAAAAATTCTTTGTTCTTCTCCAATTCTTCTTGATCTTTAACAATCTCTTCAAGAAGATCTGAATTGCTTTTTATCTCCTTAATTTTATCTAAAGAAATAGTTTTCTTTTTCTTCCGGTAAAAATTTGAAATCTCATTCGTGGCTATTTTATATATCCAAGAAGAAAATGGAATTCCTTTCCATTTAAAACGCCAAATATTTTTCAAAACCTTAAGAAAAACAACAGAAGTAATATCTTCTGCTATTTCAACGTTAGCAGTCCTTTTTAAAATATAAGAAAAAATGGGAGAATAATATCTCTCATATAAAAGTGCAAAAGCCCCTGGATCAGACTTTGCTTTTTCTACCAATTCTTTTTCTTTTTCTATCTCCTCCATCAGCAAGTAAGATGAAAAAGGCCAATAACTTTTTTTTCTTTTCCTTCTTCCTCTTTGGCCTCTTCTAAAATAACATTAAAAGTCTTCACAGCCTCTCCAGTATTATCCACAATAAACTCTATTCCTCTCTCTTTCAGAAAATCTTTTGCTCTCTCTGTTAACTTAGCCATCCCTGAATCCCCTATCCCAAAAACAATAATGTCTGGATTCTGATTCACTGCCCTCTCTATATCACCTACGTCAAAAATATGACTTTCTTTTCTCTGCCACCTTAAAACTTCCCCCGTCCATCTTACCTCGACATCGAAATCATATTCCTTATCATTTATTTTTATAAAACCAAATCTATATTCTTCAATCATTATCTTATCATAGGAAAATCATCTCTTTGTTGTCAAAAAATTGACTTTTTAAGAGAATTGTTTATTTTAATAAAAGGTGAAAGAATGGAAGAAAAAACAACTGGAGAGTTATTAGGATTAACTAAAGAAAGAGATGAAGAAATCTTTAATCTCGCTGCAGAACTTGTCCAAAATGTAGACGGTCCAGTTGCTCTCTTAAATATTATCCATAGCGAAGATCTCTCTGAAAAAGAAAAAATAGTCCTTGCTTATTATATTGGTCTCATTTCAGGAGCTGAAGAAGGAACGGCTTGCGGAGAAGAAACAGAAGATATCAACAATGATATAAAAATAATAGCATTACTCCCTGAAATTAATGCACCTCAAACTTATAATAATTAGCCCTTTCCAACTTAAATATATTTCTGGGCTCAAAGGCCCTTGTTTTTATTAAAATAAAATATCTTGCTGAGGTAAATGGTCTTTTTCTCCTTTTGAAAAAATCCTTATCTTTCCAAAAACTCCATCATAACCCGGTTCTATAATAACCCTTCCCTCTCTTACTCTTATTACTCCCTCTGCTATTTTGGGAAAGGTTACTTTTTCTAAATCTCTTCTTTGAACTTTTAAAAGCACATTAAATTCTCCCTCAAATTCCTTTGTTAATTTCATATATTCTTCTTCTACAGCTTTTGTCCCTGTTTTTTGTCCCAAAGCTTCGGCAATAATCTCTTCTAAAGGAATTAGGCTTTTAAAGGGAATACTATTTTTAGGAATAAATCTTTCTTCTTTATCAGATAATTGCTCTACCCTATTTAAAACCCCTATTGTTAAAGGTTTTCCACAAACAGGACAAATTCCTCCATATTTTTTTGTTTCTTGAGGAGACAACCTTGTATTACAATTTCTATGGCCATCATAATGATATTTTCCTTCTTGAGGAAAAAATTCAATTGTATAAAGAAATTTTTCTTTATCTTTTTCCTTTATTGCTCTTACAAT
>CAZLLZ010000028.1:0-4921 GCA_964560945.1 uncultured Candidatus Saccharibacteria bacterium
GATTGAAACTCTTCCCCTCGACAATCTTCATTTAGTTCTCTTTACTGAAAATTAAAAAGGAGGGAATTTTCACCCTCTCTTTTTTAATTACTAATTTAAATATCTAAATTTTTTGCTTTCTTGGCGTAAATTTGAATAAATTTCTTCCTCGGCATCACTTCTGTTCCCATTAAAATATCAAAAGTCCTATCTGCCTCTTTAGCATCCTCAATAGTAATTCTTCTCAAAATTCTATTTTCTGGATTCATTGTTGTCTCCCAAAGCTGATGAGGATTCATCTCCCCTAAGCCTTTATATCTTTGAATATCAACATTCTCTCCTTTCCCTTCCTTTGTTAAATTCTGCAAAATACTCTCTTTTTCATCATCAGAATACGCATAATATATCTTTTTCCCCGAATGAATCCGATAGAGAGGCGGCTGAGCGGCATAAAGATATCCTTTTCCTATAACTGGTTGAAAATAACGGAAAAAGAGCGTTAAGAGTAATGTCCGAATATGATTTCCGTCAGAGTCTGCATCAGTCATAATAATAATACGATGATACCTTAGTTTGCTAATATCAAAGTCTTCAGCAATAGCTGTACCTAAAGCTAAAATTAAAGCTCGGATTTCCTTGGAAGATAAAATCCTATCTAATCTCGATTTTTCAACATTTAAAATCTTACCTCTTAAGGGCAAAATAGCCTGAAAATTTCTATCTCTTGCTTGTTTAGCCGAACCTCCTGCTGATTCACCCTCTACTATGTAAAGCTCAGATTCTTCAGGCTTTCTAGAAATACAGTCTGCTAATTTTCCCGGAAGAGTTAACCCCTCTAAAACTTTTTTCCTCAAAACTGTCTGGCGAGCTGCTTTTGCTGCTTTTCTTGCTTTTTGAGAAACAATAGATTTTTCGATAATAGTTTTTGCATCTTCAGGATTTTTTTCAAGATAATCGAACAGTCTTTCTGAAACTACATTGTCTACAGCAATTCTCGCTTCTGTATTTCCTAATTTTGCTTTTGTCTGACCTTCAAATTGAGGTTGCTTAATTTTTACTGAAACAACTGCTGTAATCCCCTCTCTAATATCATCACCAGAAAGATTCCCGTCATCATTTTTCAAAAATCCATTTCTTTTTGCATAATCATTAATCATTCTCGTGAGAGCAGATCTAAATCCCGTCAAATGCGTTCCCCCTTCAGGGGTAAAAATATTGTTAGCAAAACTCTCTTCGTAAATTTCATAATCTTCTGTGTATTGAAACGCTGCCTCTACTAAAACACCATTGTATTCTCCCTGACAATGAAAAACTCGAGAATGTCTTGGAACACTCCCTTTCACAAGATATCTAATATAAGAAGAAAGACCTCCTTCGAAATAGAAACTATAAGCTTTCTTGTTATCATTTCGTTCATCTCTGAAGGTAATTCTTACTCCATTTGTTAAATAGGCTTGTTGTCGTAGATGCTTAAGTATCTTCTTCTCGCTAAATTTTATCTCTCTAAAAATTTCTGAGTCTGGCTCAAAAATAACTGTGGTTCCTGTTTTAGAACACTTCCCTTCCCTTTTTACTTTTGTTAAAGGTTTTCCCTTCGAGTACTCTTGGACATATCTATATCCTCCACGGCAAACTTCAGCTCTCATCCAATTAGAAAGCGCGCAGACAACAGAAACCCCAACACCATGCAGTCCTCCTGAAACTTGATAAGCCTTACCTCCGAATTTCCCTCCAGCGTGAAGGGTCGTCATTACAGTTTCTAGAGCAGATTTTTTTGTATGAGGATGAATATCCACGGGAATACCCCTTCCATCATCAGTTACCTTAATACGATTATTAGGTAAAAGAGAAACTTCTATATTTTTACAGTAACCTGCTATTGCCTCATCTAAAGAATTATCAACACATTCCCATATTAAGTGATGCAGACCCTCTGGCCCTGTAGAACCTATATACATTGCTGGTCTCATTCTCACAGGAGCCAGACCCTCTAAAACATAAATATCTTTGGCAGTGTATTCTTCTCTTTTTTTCTGACTTTTAGGAGAAACTTTCTGATTTTCTTTTCTTTCAGCTTTTAGTTTCTCTTTTATCACTTTCTTTTTGAGATCTTTCTTTTCTGCTCCCCTTTTTTCAATTTTCTTCTTTTCTACTTTCTTCTTATCTTTTTTAGCTCTCTCTTTCTTCTCCTTTTCTGCCCCATGCCTTTCTTTTTTCTTTCTTGAAACAACTTTTATTTTAATCATTTTTTTATTTTTTATTTTCTTACTTCCCAGTTAAGATTATTTTCGATAGATTGAATAATTTTTTTATGAACTTTATCAACCTCTTCAGAGGTAAGTGTTCTATTTTTAGATTGATAAACAACATGGAAAGCTAGACTCTTCTTTCCCCCGGGTAAATTTTCCCCTTCATACATATCAAATAGGTCAACGTCTCTCACTAATTTTCCACCGGCTATGTTGATAACATTTAAAATTTCTGCAACTTTTGTCTCTGCGGGAACCAGAACAGAAATATCTCTTATTACTTCAGGGTAAGGAGAAATTGGTTCAAATTCTTGCTCTTCCAGGGCCATTTTCTGAAGGAGATCAAAATTAACATCAAAAATCCCCGAGATTCCATCAATACCTAATCCTTTTGAAAATTTATCTGAAGATATACCCACAGAACCTATCAATTTATTGCCGACTCTTATATCAGCTGAAGCTAAATGATCCCAAGCATCTCTTTTGAAATTTTTTAAGACTGGCTTAAACTCATCAAACCAAACATCCGTAACACCTAAAGAGTTAAGTAAAGATTCTATCATCCCCTTTAGCTCAAAAAAAACTTCTTTTTTGCTTTCCTTATTTTTATTAAACAGAACCCCTGCCAACCTTCTTTCCTCTCTCACCCTATTAGAAGAAGTATTATAATAAATCTTTCCTAATTCAAATATTTGGAATTTGGGAAAATATTTCTGATTAATCGCTGTATTTTTAAAAAGATTGGGCAAAAGACAGGGTCTTAGATATTTTTGATTTTCACTCAATGGATTTTTCACTTCTATTAAATTCCTAAAGCCAAAATAATCAGCTTCTCTCTGGCTAATAAAAGAGTAGTTATATACCTCTGAGAAATCCAGAGAGATTAGAAAATCTTTTACTCTCCTTTCCCAATATATATTCTCGTTTAGTTTAACTGGATAAATCTCTGCCTTAGGAAAAATAGGTTTTATTCTATTATACCCTTCAATCCTCAATATCTCTTCGATGAGATCTTCTGACAGAGATATATCTTTTCTCCAAAGAGGGGTCTCTACTTTAATCTCTCTTTCACTAGAGCTAATTATTTTAAATCCTAATCTTCTTAGAATATCCATGACCTCTTTTTTACTAAAAGAAATACCTGCTAACTTTTCTAATTTATCAAGCGATAGTTTTACTAAATTCGTTTTATCCTTCTTTAGGGAAAAATCTATTACCTTATAAAACTCTTTTCCTATCTTATATTTCCTAAACAAATAGAGAGCTCTTGCAATACCTAAATCTGCAAAATAAACTGGCACATTATGCTCAAACCTTAAAGAAGCATCCGTCTGAATACCTATTTTCTGCCTTGATTTTCTCACGATGATTGGACTAAAATTAGCTGATTCTATCAGGATATCTTCAGTGTCTTTAGTAATTGCTGTTTTCGTCCCCCCTTTAACACCAGCTATAACTAGAGGGCTTTCTTTATCAGCTATCAACAGAACACTTTTATCTAACTTAAACTTTCTCCCATCTAAGGTTGTTATTCTCTCTCCCTTTTTAGCTCTTCTAATTACAATCTTTTTCCCTCCTATTTTATCCAAATCAAAAGCATGAAGAGGCTGACCTGTCTCTAGCATCGCATAATTTAAGATATCAACAATATTGTTAATAGGCTCTAAGCCAACTTTTTTTAGCTCTTCTTTAATTTCTTTAGGACTTTCTTTTACTTTCACTCCCTTAACTACTATTCCAATATATCTTCTGCAATCTCCCTTAGATCTTAATTCAAAATCTACAATCTTTTTACTCTTTATTTTTCTTAAATCAAAAAATAGTAGATGGATCACTTTTTTTCTTAAAATAACCCCCAACTCTCTGGCTACACCAAAAAAAGAGAGACAATCTGAAGCTCTATTAGGCAAAATATCCAAGTCAAAGATAAAGTCCTTACCTCGCTTTTTTACCTCTTCTACTTCAAATAAATGGAAACTAAAAATATCCTTTAATTTACTAGGTGAAGGAAAGGTTCCATTTATATGTTTTTTTAGCCAATTATAAGAAACTTTCATCTTAGAATTGTTTTAAAAATCTTAAATCTCCAGAATAAAACAACCTTATATCTGGAATTTTATATTTCAGCATTGTCAACCTATCAATTCCCATTCCAAAAGCAAAACCCTGCCATATTTTAGGATTTAACCCTGCGGCTTTAAAAACATTGGGATGAACCATACCTGCTCCTAACATCTCTATCCATTTCTTCCCTCTTTTATCTCTATATTCAACATCTATCTCAAAAGAAGGCTCTGTAAATGGAAAATAACTTGGTCTTAATCTAATTCTATGTTCTCCTTTCTTGAAAAATCTATTTAAAAATTCTTGAATAATCGCCTTAAAATTAGCCACAGATATATTTTCATCAACCATCAGTCCATCTAGTTGATAGAAATTTATCTCATGAGAAAAATCCGTTGCCTCATGCCTAAAAATTCTACCAGAATTAATCATTTTTATAGGAGGGTTATGTTTTTCAAGATACCTTACATCCACTGGAGTTGTATGAGTTCTAAGAAGTAATTTATCTAACTTTAGCCAGAAAGTATCCCACATATCTCTTGCTGGATGATCTTTAGGAATATTCAAGGCATCAAAGTTATACCACTCATTTTCTATCTCTGGGCCCTGGGCAATTTCAAAACCCATGG
>CAZLLZ010000029.1:0-4841 GCA_964560945.1 uncultured Candidatus Saccharibacteria bacterium
GAAAGCCCGTCTTTTTTTACAGCGGCTCCTTTTTTGCCTTGCCAGAGTTTTCTGAAATCTCTTTTTTTTCTTTTTCGGTCGACATAAGAATGAAGCAATGCTTTTGTCAAAGCTTCTTTAGCTCTTTTTATCTGGGATTTTCTTCCCCACTTAAATCCCTTTACCTGTTTAAGGATTTTCTTTTTCCTTTTTTTAGCGATTTTTCCTCTTTTTACTCTTGCCATTTTATTTCTTATAGTATAAATATTCCTTTATTTTCTTTGCTTCTTCTTTTGATAAAGGAACCATTTTCTTTTTTATCCTTTTGGACTTAGAAGATCTCTTAGATAAAAAATGGTTAATTCCGATTTTCCTCCTTAAAATTTTTCCGGTTTTTGTAATTTTAAACCTCTTCAATATAGATTTTCTTGTTTTTGCTTTTTTAGCCATATATTTTGTAGATTACTCTTTTGATATAATAATTGTCAAGCCAGATCTTTCTTTTTTTATCTCCCTCTCAAGCTTAATTGGTATATATTCCTTTATTTTTTCAACGATTTCTTCCATTCTTTGGTTAGCTATCTTTCCTAATGATTTTTCTCTTCCCCTAAGGCGCATCTCTATTCTTATTTTACTTCCTTTTTCAAGGAATTTTTTTGCTTGATTAATCTTTGTCTCTAAATCATGAGAAGAGATATTAAAGCTAATTCTGATAGCTTTTAATTCTCCTGTCTTTTTTTGTTTTCTCTTTTTCTTTGATTCTTCATAGATGAGTTTTCCATAATTTAATATCTTACAAACAGGAGGGGAAACCCTGTCGGTTACTTGTACTAAATCTAAACCGCGCTCTTTTGCTATTTTGAGCGCTTCTTGGATAGGAAGAATTCCTAATTGCTTTCCCTCTTCTGAGATAACTCTTACTTCTCTTGCTCTTATTTGATTGTTAACTAATATTTTTTTGCTCAATTTATGTGGAGACGAAGGGAATTGCACCCTTGTCCAGAGATTCCCTTACAGTGAATCTACAGGAATAGCTTGTTTTTTAATTCGGAATACAGTTTTAAAACAAGCAAAATGCTGTATTCCTACCCCCGTACATTAAAGGATAGTTGCTGGGGGAAGCAAACTATCCTTGAGGTGAAAAAATGGCTTAGGCTAATGCCAAAGCTGGAGTGTAATGTGCTGTGGGATGTGTTTTTCTCTAAGCTTTTAAGGAGAGCTTAGAAGAACTCCTCCTGCATCACTGAGAGACAGAATCTCTGTCGAAGCTTTACGTCCCCGTTTTTATAATTTTTCTTTTAGTCTTCTTTTTATTTCTCTTTCTATCTCTCGCTTCTTAATAATTTCTTTTTTATTGTATTTTTTTCTTCCCTTAGCTAATGCGAACTCAATTTTTATGAGACCTCTCTTAGTATATACTTTCAAGGGAATAATTGTCAATCCTTTTTCTTTTGATTTCCCTATAAGATATTTGATTTCTGATTTTTTGATAAGAATCTTTCTTTCTCTTTCAGGGTTATAATCCGAGGGAGTGTTTTTAGGTTGATAAGGAGGAACAGTGGCACCTACTAAAAATAACTCTTCATCCTTAACTTTTATAAAAGAGCTTTTTAAACTCATTCTACCAGCTTTTATAGATTTAACCTCAAAACCTTTAAGAGATAAACCTCCTTCAAAAGTTTCTATGGTTTCAAAGTTTAACCTAGCTTTTTTATTTTCAGATAAAACTCCCATTGTTTTAATTTTATCACTTTCTTTTTTCTTAATCACTCGAAGCTTCATTTTTTAAGCGAAATAATATAAACTGGTTATAAGTTTATGCTCGAAAAGAAAGTAAGAGAAAAAATATTAAAGGCGCTCCAGAAAATAGATCTTTTAAGAGGTATAAAAGATCGGGATAATTTTGATTTTTCAGTGAAGTTCTTAGAAAGAGAAGAATTCGGAGATCTCACAACAGATGTTGCTTTTAGGTTATCTAAAATTTTAGGCATTAGTTCTCAAGAAATGTCTCAAAAAATAGTGAGAGAAATCGAGTTATTAGATAAAGGGAGGTTATTTAAAAAAATTGAAGCAAAGGGAGGATATATTAATTTTTTTATTACTGAAAAGCAACTTTGGTCTTTCTTGCAAAAAAATTTAAAGGGGAAAAATAAGAAGATTAAAAGAACTTTGGTGATTGATTATTCGTCTCCGAATATTGCTAAGCCTTTTGGAGTGGGGCATTTAAGATCAACAATTATTGGGCAGGCGATTTATAATTTGTATAAGAAGTTAGGATGGCAAACTATTGGTGATAATCATTTAGGAGATTGGGGGACTCAATTTGGAAAGATTATTTACCAAGTGGAGAGGATAATATCTGGCAAGAGTGCGAGAGAAAGAAATGAATTTTTGAGAGAGCTAACAGTAGATGATGTGGAGAAATTGTATGTTGATTTTCATAAAGAAGCTCAAAAGAATCCAACTATAGAAGATGAGGCAAGAAAATGGTTTAGGAAGTTAGAGCTAGGAGACAAAGAAGCTTTGAGGGTGTGGAAGTGGTGCAAAAGGATAAGTCTTAAAGAGTTTAATAAGATTTACGATGTTTTAGGAGTAAAAATCGATAATGTGATAGGGGAAAGTTTTTATAAAGAAACAGCGAAAAAGGTTGTAAAAGAAGCTCTTAAGAAAAAATTGGCTAGAGAGAGCGAGGGGGCTATAATTATGGATTTCTCGGGAAAATATCCTCCAGCTATTTTATTGAAGTCAGATAAGACTACTACATATTTTTCAAGAGACTTAGCGGCAATAAAAATTCGATTAAAGAGATGGAAACCTAATATGATTATTTACGAGGTGGGTAAGGAACAATCTCTCTACTTCAAACAGCTTTTTGAGGCAGTAAGGATTTTAGGATGGATAAAAAAGGAAAAATTGATTCATGTTAGCCATGGCCTCTTAAGGGGGAGGCTTGGTAAGCTGTCTACGAGAAAAGGAACAGCAATTCATTTAGAAGAGGTTTTGAAGGAAGCTGGGAAGAGAGCAGAGAAATTAATTGATAAAAAGTCAGTAAAGAATAATTTGGAAAGAAAAAAAATAGCTCAAATTGTTGGGATAGGAGCAATAAAATTTAACGATCTTTTTCAGGAACCATCTAAGGATATTTATTTCAGCTGGGATAAGATTTTAAATCTTAAGGGAGACTCAGGTCCCTACGTTCAGTATACGGCCTGTAGAATAAAGACACTTTTAAATAAATCAAGAAAAAAGAAATTTATTTTTTTGGGAGGGATAAATTTTTCTCTTTTAGAAGAAGAAAGAAATATAATAAAAGAAATCGTAAAGTTTCCAGGAGTTGTTGAAAAAGCGTCAAGAAATTTCTCTCCTAATTTAGTTGCGAGGTTTGCTTTAAACCTCTCGAAGAAATATAATTATTTTTATGATAATGTTCCAGTTTTATCCTCGAAGAGTCTTAAAAAAAGGAATTTTAGGCTTTTTCTTTCATTTTTGACTTTGAGATTTTTAAAAGAATCACTTAATATTTTAGGAATAGATATCCCTCCAAAGATGTAAAAAATTATGTTTGATTTTAATTCGCTTGAGAAAAAGATATTAAATTTTTGGAAGAAGAATAATATTTTTGAGAAGTCTATTTCAAGAAGAAAAAGCTCTTCTAGTTTTATTTTCTTTGAAGGCCCTCCAACCACAAATGGCCTTCCTGGGATCCATCACGTTTTATCACGAGCATTTAAAGATATAATTTTAAGGTTTAGGACAATGGAGGGGTTCTATGTTTCTAGAAGAGCTGGGTGGGATACTCACGGTCTTCCAGTAGAAATAGAGATAGAAAAGAAAATTGGAACAAGAAATAAAAGAGATATTGAGAAATATGGTATTTCAAAATTCAATAAGGAGTGCAAAAAATCAACAGACTTTTATCGAAAGAAATGGGAAGAACTCACTGAAAGGATGGGTTTTTGGATAGACTTAAAAAATCCTTATATTACTTATGATCCGAAGTATATGGAAACTTTATGGTGGATTTTAAAATTCCTTTTTAAAAAGGGATTGCTATATGAGGATCTAAAAGTTTCTCCATATTGCCCGAGATGTGGTACTACTCTTTCTTCCCACGAAGTTTCTCAGGGATATAAAAGAGTAAAGGAAAAAGCAATTTATGTTAAATTCCCTGTAGTTTCCTCAGGAAAGATTTCCGAAAGGAACGTTTACTTTTTAGCTTGGACAACTACTCCTTGGACTCTTCCCTCAAATGTTGCTTTAGCTGTAAATCCAAAGTTAACTTATGTTCAGGTGAAGATAGGAAAAGAATATCTTATTCTGCTTCGAGAAAAGGTAAAAGAGCTAGGAATAAAAGGTGAAATAAAGAGAGAATTTTTAGGGAAAGATTTGGAAGGAATTTCTTATAAACCGTTATTTCAGTTTGAGGAAGTTTCTAAGAAAGCGTTTTATGTTGTTTTAGGAGATTTTGTTTCTAAAGAAGAGGGGACAGGTATTGTTCATATAGCTCCAGCTTTTGGAGAAGATGATTTTGAAATAGGAAAAAGGTACAATTTACCGATATTAGTTCTTGTAGATGAAAGGGGTAGGTTTAAAAAAGGTACAAGAGATTTAGAGGGGTTATTTTTTAAAGATGCAGATCCTCTAATTATAGATAGCCTGAAAAAGAAAAAAATTATTTTCAAAGAAGAAAATTATGAGCACGATTATCCATTTTGTTGGCGATGTAAGACTCCCTTAATGTATTATCTAAGGAAAAGCTGGTTTATTAAAGTTTCAGAGGTAAAGAAAGAGCTTGAGAAAAATGCTAAAGAGATAAACTGGATACCCTCTTATCTGAAAGAAGGAAGATTTGGAGAGTGGGT
>CAZLLZ010000030.1:0-3057 GCA_964560945.1 uncultured Candidatus Saccharibacteria bacterium
TATCTCAGTTCTTATTTCATCTGCTTCTTCCCATTTTCTTTCTTTCCTGAGTCTTTCTCTTTTTTGCAATAACTTTTCTATTTCATCTGGTACCCTTATTTCATTTTTCATAAGAATTTTAAAAATATCATCTGTGAATATTAATAAGGAAAATATCTCCTTGAGTTCTTTCTGCGACAAGTTGTCGAATTTTTTATTAACGAATTTTATTGTTTCAAACAAAAAGGAGAAAAACTCTGGGGTACTAAAATCGTCATCCAGTATCCCTACTCCTTCTCTTATCAATTTATTCTCTTGTCTACTCTCATTTAAATTAACTCTTTCTTTGATTTTCTGATATAACTCTTCTATTCTTTCCAATGACTTCTTAGCATCTATTATTGCACTTTTCCCAAAATTAATAGGTGACTTATAATGAGACCTAAAGAAAAACATCCTAAGAACTTCTGCATTGCTTTCTGATAAAAAATCTCTAATTGTGATAAAATTACCTAAAGATTTTGACATTTTCTTTCCTCTTACGGTCAAAAACCCTGTGTGGAGCCAATATTTTACCATAGGTTTTTTACCAGATAGAGATTCCATTTGAGCAATTTCGGCTTCGTGGTGAGGAAATATTAAATCTCTTGCTCCTCCATGAACATCATATTGAAAACCAAAGTGCTTCTCGCAAATAGCAGTATCTTCTATGTGCCAACCTGGTCTTCCATATCCCCAAGGACTTTTCCATTTAGGCTCTCCTTCCTTAGAAAATTTCCAAAGACAAAAATCTCCCTTATTTCTCTTTTCTACAGATTCATCTATTCTTGATATAGCATCTTCTGCTTGCAAAACAGTCCTCCGAGAAAGCTTTCCATAATCTTTAAATTTCCTTATATCAAAATAAATTCCATCTTCTATTTGATAAGCATATCTTTTTTCTAAAAGTCTCTTTACTTGTGCAATAATTTCAGGCATATAATCTGTTGCTCTAGCATATTTCGTCACCGAATTGATGTTAAGACTTTCCATATCTTTGTAATATTCTTTTTCAAATTTTATTGCTAACTCTCTTGGAGGAATCTCTTTTTCTTTCGCCCTCTTTATAATTTTGTCATCAATATCAGTAATATTCTGAAGATAAAAAACTTTGTATCCTTTCCACTTTAAATAGCTAACAATAGCATCAAAAATTAAGTAGGTCCTTGCGTGGCCCAGATGAGAAAAGTCATAGACTGTTGGTCCGCAAACAAAAAGATGAACAATTTTATCTTTTATAGGCCTGAAAATTTCTTTTTTTTGAGAAAGGCTATTATAGAATTTAAGCATTAATTTATTATACAACTTTTTCTTCTTAAAAATAATAAGACGGGAGCTTTAGGCTTCCGTTTTTCGTTTGTAAATAAAAAAAAGAGGAAAGAGCTGGGGATATTACGATGGAGAAAGATCAATTACTAATGCGTCTTTGACCCTGGTATTTTTCATTGTTACTATGCTGCCCGTGAGTATTCTTAACTTATTGATGTTGCTATTCTCGATCACAACCTCTTGTATATCATTTTCACTTCTGATTACTAGATTTCCTTTTATGTTAATCAGCCGGAGTCGTTTCACTACCTTGCCTTGTACTATTATATCCCCCTTTTCGTTCTCCATTACTTCCTCATCAATTATTACTTTTTTCTCTTTTTCTTCTCCTGACATTTCTATCACCTCATTTATATTATATCATACTGATTTTTAAAAGTCAAGAGTAGATAGATGTCCTTCATTTGAATTTTCTTCTTAAAGTAGTAAACTATTAAAAATGGAGAAGAAAAGACTTGTTCTATACCGAAAATATAGACCAAAGACTTTTTCAGAAATCATAGGACAAGAACATATTATAAAGACTCTTACAAACGCTATTTCCCATGATAGAATATCTCATGCTTATTTATTTTACGGTCCAAGAGGCACAGGAAAGACGACTATTGCAAGGCTGCTAGCTAAAGCGATTAATTGTGAAAAAAGAAAAAAGGGGGAGTTTGAACCCTGCAATAAGTGTGATTCTTGCCAAGAAATAAACGAGGGGAGGTCTTTAGATTTAGTAGAGATTGATGCGGCATCCAACAGAGGAATTGATGAAATTAGGGAATTAAAAAGTGGAATAAATTTTACCCCTGTTAAATCAAAATACAAAGTTTTTATTATCGATGAAGCTCATCAGCTTACAAAAGAAGCCGCAAATGCTCTCTTAAAAGTGATAGAAGAACCTCCCCCTTATGTTATTTTTATTTTGGCCACCACTGAAATTCAAAAGATGATTTCTACAATTGTTTCAAGATGTCAAAAGTTCAACTTTAAGAGGCTATCTATTGAGCAAATAGTTAGAAAATTAAATTCCATTTTGGGAAATGAATCTATCCAATCAGAGAAAAAAGCTTTAGAGATAATTGCCATAGAATCTGAAGGCTCTATAAGAGATGCAGAGAGTATATTAGATCAAGTTATCACATTTTCTTCTATTGAAGGAAAAAATAAAATCACTGAAAAAGATGTAAGAGAAATATTAGGTCTTATAGAAACAACGATTATAAGTAATCTCTTTGAAATCCTTTTAAAGAAAAATAGTAGAGAGGCAATAAAATATCTACATAAAATAATAGAGAAGGGGTATGATGTAAGAACATTATTAGACGGTTTGATAGAATATGCAAGGGAGGCTATATTTTTAAAAATAAACCCTGAAATTAAAGAACCTTTTCCTTTGGCTATTACACAAGAAGAGAAGGAAAGAATGAAGGGGCAAATAAAAGATATTCAAGAACTACAGCTTAAAAAAATTATTGACATTTTAATAGAAGCTGAAGCAAAATTAAGGTATAGCCCCATTTCTCAGCTTCCATTAGAGTTAGCCATTGTTGAAATTTGCGGGGTCGTCTAATGGTAGGACAGCGGCCTTTGGAGCCGTTAATCCTGGTTCGAGTCCAGGCCCCGCAGCAAAATGAACATCACTAATCCTCACCCAATTATTATTCTTCTTCTCGTCATCTGGTCACTCTTTTGGAAAGGGTATGCTTTATGGAAATCAGCAAA
>CAZLLZ010000030.1:3157-4693 GCA_964560945.1 uncultured Candidatus Saccharibacteria bacterium
TTCTCGTCATCTGGTCACTCTTTTGGAAAGGGTATGCTTTATGGAAATCAGCAAAAAACGACCAGATTAGATGGTTTCTGGCTATTTTAATTATCAACACTGTTGGAATTTTACCAATAATTTACTTAAAATTCTTTCAGGAACAGAAATTAAAAGAGAACAAAAACTGCTTAAAAAGAGGAAAATAGTTCCTTATTTTTCCCTTTAAAAACTTATTGGATATTTAATAAATAAAGTACTAAAGTACTTCTCTTGGTGTTAAGAATACATAAAAAGCACTAATGAAACAGAGAAAAGACATTACTAAAAACAAAACGTGGAATCCCAAATAAGAAGCAATTACTCCTCCTACCCAGGCACCAACAGCTATAGCAAAATAATCAACAGCTTCCCACATCCCCCACTGCTTTCCTTGATTTCCTTTACTAAGATGCTTTGAATATACTGCATCAAGTGCAGGGTAATACAATGCCTCAGAAAATCCAGTAAAAATTTGTACTAGGAATAAGGCTTTAATAGAATGAACAAAAATATAAAGAAAGAATCCTATTCCCATAAGTATATATGATAGTACAATCATCAACTCGTTTTCTTTTAAGCGATCGGTAATACTACCTGATAATATAGCGGTGATTCCTGCCACAAAAGAAAAAATACCACCTGTAAAACTTGCATCTAATAGATTTCCACCGATTTTTTCAACAAATATAGCATAGATCGGCCCCATCATTGCTCCAGCTAAAAGAAAAATCCAGCTGCTTAAAAGAAGAACTCTTAAAGCTCTGTTGAAAATATTTTTAATAAACATTTTATTTTCCTTTTTCTATTCTTCTAGTATATCCTAAATCTTCTGTATTTATCTCAACAATATCTCCTTTATCGACGAAAAGAGGAACATCTATTTTAGCTCCCGTCTCTAATACAACTTGTTTTGTCCCCGGTTGAGCTCTTCCACCTTTAACACCTGGCGGAGCTTCTATCACTTTCAATTGAATTTTAATAGGAAGAGAGATATTAACTACTTTATCTTCAAATAAAATAGCATCTACATCTTGACCTGTTTTCAAAAAATCCTTTACTTTTCCTAATACGGTTTCTTCTACCTCAAAACGATTTCTCGGATTATCTTTCTCAGAGAATACATATTTTCCTCGATGAGAATAAACAAAGACAGCCTTTATCTTCTCAATTTCTGCTTCTGGGAAACTGTCTGAAGGATGAAAAGTATAATTAATAATTTCTCCGGTAATAAGATTTTTAAGTTTTGCTTGTAAAACCGAATGCCCTCTTCCTTTAAACATTAGTTTAGCCTCTAAAATTTCATATGGTTGGCCAGACATTATAATTCTTTGCCCCTTTGTAAGCTCAGAATATGAAATCATATTATTCGAATTTTTTTCCTATAATATCCACATGACCTTTTAGGAAATCTTCAATTCGCATCTCTTTTTTACCTTCAGGTTTTATCTTCTTAACTATAAAATAACTATTTTTGCATTGAATAGCAATTTTATCGTTAGGAGCAAGATAAATTTT
>CAZLLZ010000031.1:0-4547 GCA_964560945.1 uncultured Candidatus Saccharibacteria bacterium
AAGCCCAGGATATAGCACAGAATATATGACATTATTTTTGGCAGAAAACCTAATTCTAAGAGAAAGAAAATTGGATGAGGGTGAAATTATAGAAAGGCCAAAAGAATTTTCTTTAAGTGAATTGAAAAAAATGCTGAAAAAGGGGGAGATTAAAGATATAAAAACAGCTCTTACAATTTTTATTTTAGGAGAATTATGGGGAGAAAAATTAAAATAGCAATTGTTTCTGGAAAAGGAGGGGTAGGAAAATCAATGGTAGCTTCTTCACTATCTATTCTTTTTTCAAAGAAGTTTAAAACAATTTCTTTAGATTGTGATGTAGATGCTCCTAATCTTGCTATTTGGCTTAACGAAGATAAAAATTGGCGAAAGAAAATTCCAATCTCTACTTCTCAGAAGCCTGTTATCAAAAGGAAAAAGTGTAAGGATTGTAAAAGATGTGAAGAGGTTTGCCCTTTTGGAGCTTTAAGGTTTGAAAAAGGAACTTTGAAATTTAATCCATTTTTGTGTGAAGGTTGTGGTTTATGTGAGAAACTTTGCCCGAAGGGTTTAATAAAAATGAAGCCTGTTTTTAACGGTGAGATAATGGAGAAAAAAACAAAGTATGGATTCAAGTTGATATCAGGAAAATTATTTCCTGGTGAATCAGGGTCGGGTAAGATTATTGATGAAATAAAAAAGTATGCTGAAAAATTTCCATATGATTTAATGATTATTGATTCTCCTCCAGGAACAGGGTGTCCAGTGACAGCTTCCTTAAGAGGGGCAAATTTAGCAATAGTAGTTTTAGAACCTACTCTTTCTGGCATCCGAGATGCAGAAAGAACGTTAAAAATTATTTCTCACTTTGAAATTCCTTGGTTTTTAATAATTAATAAGTGGGGAATAAATAATACTCTTGAAGGAAAAATAAAGAAAAAGTACAGAAAACAATTTTTAGGGAAAATTAGCTATGATAAAAATATATTCAAAGCAGTGGCTAATTTAACGCCTATCCTAGAAACAAACCTACCCGCCAAAGAAGAAATAATTTTTATTAAAAAGTCAATTTTGACAAGGATTTATGAAGCGTTAAAATAAATTCATCATGATTGCAACAAAAATTAAAAGAATAACCAAAAGAGAAGGAAAGGTCGTTGATTTTGAGCCAGAAAGAATTGTTAAGGCTATTTATAAAGCAACAGAAGCTGTGGGGGAACCGAATTATAATCTTTCCCAAGAGCTTGGAGAAAAAGTAGTGAGAAAATTAGAAAGTATTTTAAGAGCAAGAGAAATTCCAAATGTTGAGCAGGTTCAAGATATTGTTGAGGAAGTATTGGTAGAGGAAGGTTTTGCAAAGTTGGCTAAATCCTATATTCTTTATCGTCAAAAGAGGACAGAAATTAGAAAACAAAAAAAAGAAATTTTAGAAAAAGATGAAATAGATGAAGTTGATAAAAGATTTGATTTAAATGCTTTAAGAGTTTTGAAATCAAGATATCTAAAGAAAGATCCTTCGGGGAATCTTATAGAGTCACCATCTCAATTATTTGAGAGGGTAGCGATCCATGTAACAATACCCTCTCTTTTTTATGACAAGAGAGTTTTTCAGAAAAGAATTTCTAAAAATATTTTTTCTGAAGAGGATTTTAATTCTGAGAAATGGGAAGGAAAGATAAAAATAGGTAAATATATATTGAATAAATTTCATTTAGAAGGATTGAAAAGAGTTTATGACAGGTTAAATAGAGAGGGCATATGAAAATTTCTTTTTCTAAATTCTTTGGGATGCTAAAGAAGGGGGAGTTTTCAGAATACGAGAAAGAGGTCGAGGAGTATTATGATTTGATGACATCTCGAAAATTTATTCCTAATACTCCAGCACTTGTTAACTTTGGTAATTATTTAGGAATGGGATCTGCATGTTTTGTTTTAGATATTAAAGATTCTATCGAAAGTATTATGGATACTTTGAAAAAAGCAGCCTTAATTTTCAAGGCTGGAGGAGGGGTAGGATATAATTTCTCAAAACTGAGACCGCAAGGGGATTTTGTAAAAACGACTCATGGGGTAGCCTCAGGGCCTATAACTTTTATGAGTCTTTTTGATAGGATGACCGAGGTTATAAAGCAAGGGGGAGTAAGGAGAGGGGCAAATATGGGAATTTTAGATATAAATCATCCAGATATTGAAAAGTTTATTACGGCTAAAAAAGGGAATATAGCTCTCCATAACTTTAACATTTCTGTCTGGGTTAAAAGAGATTTCTGGGATTATTTTGAGAAGAGAAAACCATATCCTTTAGTTAATCCTCGCACAGGAAAGGTGGTGAAATATATAGACCCTCAAACTCTTTTTGATCTTATTGTTTATCAGGCTTGGGAGTCAGCTGAACCCGGCGTTATTTTTGAGGACCACGTTAATGATTATAATCCTTTTTTGAAAACTTTAGGGCCAATAAAGGCTACAAATCCATGTGGAGAACTTCCCCTTTATCCGTCCGAAAGTTGCAATTTAGGATCGATAAACCTCTGGTCTTTAGCGAAAGTAAAACCAACAAATGGGAGAAAAAAAGAGGCAAAATTTGATTGGGATGAATTTGAGAGAGTAATAAAAATAGCAACAAGATTTTTAGATAATGTAGTAGATGTAAATAATTATCCATTAAAAGAAATAGAAGAAAATACAAGAGCTTCTAGAAAGATAGGATTAGGAGTGATGGGATTAGGAGATCTTCTCTACGAACTTGAGATTCCTTATGACTCTCCTGAGGGCCTTAAATTTATGGAGAGGATAATGGAAGCTCTTAGTTTCTATTCCAAGATAGAATCTATAGATTTAGCTAAGGCAAGGGGAAAGTTTTCTCTTTACAATAAGAGCTTCTATCCTGAAAGGAAATTGCCCTTTAAGGCTAGTGATGATAGAAAATCATGGAGTTTAGATTGGAATGAGATTAAAAAGCTCATAAAAAAATACGGGATAAGAAATGCTCACACAACAACAAATGCTCCAACAGGGTCTATTTCTATGATCGCTGGTTGCTCTTCGGGAATTGAGCCTGTTTATAGTCTTGTTTTTGAAAAAAAGGTGACAGTAGGCTCCTTTTATTATGTTGATCCAGTATTTGAGGAAGTAATGTCAAGAGAGGGATTGTTTGATGATGCTCTGATAAAAGCAGTCTCAGATAACAGAGGGAGTATTCAAAGCCTCCCCTACATTCCTAAGAAGCTAAAGAGAGTTTTTGTAACAGCTCTTGATATTTCTGCTAAAGATCATATAAAAGCTTTAGCTGCCCTCCAGAGATGGACAGATTCTTCTATTTCGAAGACAATTAACTTTCCTACGGAAGCAACGATTGACGAGATGAGGGAGGCCTTTCTTTTAGCGCATAAATTGGGGTGTAAAGATGTAACAGTATTTAGATATAAATCTATTAAAGGGGTTTTAGAACCTGGGAAAGGAACAGAAACAAAAAAGAAAACAGAAAAGAAAACTAAAGAGGAAAAAAGGGATGTGTTAATTAGTTTGAAAGATGTTAAGGCAAAAGGGCCAACTATTTATAAGGAAAGTGATGTTAATGAAAGTAAGGGTTTTATAGGCCAAGATTTTACTTCTCTTTCAGGTGAATTAGAAGTATGTCCTGAGTGTGGTACTCTCTTAGTTAAAAAAGAGGGATGTGTAATCTGTCCTAACTGTGGATGGAGTACTTGCAGTACATAAAATGATATACGTTTTTACAGGAAATGGTAAGGGAAAAACGACAGCTGCTTTAGGGGTAGTGCTGAGAGCTGCAGGAGCTAATTTTAAAGTTCTAATTGTTAGATTTCTAAAAAGCAAAGGGACAAGTTCAGAAGAAAAAGTGCTTTCTAGAATTAAAGGGGTTAAGGTAAAATCTTTTGGCCGGAAAGGATTTTTTGCCCCTAAAGAGGATTTTAAAAAACATCCTGAATTGAGAAAAATGGGAGTAAGGCCTCTTGAGAAGATAGATAAAGATTTGGCAAGAGAAGGATTAAAAGAGGCTGAAAAAGGAGTTTCTGCTGGTAAGTATAAGGTTTTAATCTTGGATGAAATTAATATGGCTTTATATTTCCGGCTAATAGGTGAAAAGAAAGTTTTATCTCTTTTAAAAAAACATGGAAAGAAAACAGATATAATTCTTACCGGACGTAATTGTCCAAGGGAAATATTAAATGTAGCAGATCTTGTGACAGAAATGAAAGAAGTGAAACATTATTATAAAAGAGGAGTTCCAGCTAAAAGAGGAATTGATTACTAATTTTATTTTGTAAATAAAAACCTCTCTTCTAGAGAGATTTTTTTATTTAAGAAAATCTAGGATTGTGGGCGGTAGAGGACTCGAACCTCTGACCTCTTCGGTGTAAACGAAGCGCTCTAGCCAACTGAGCTAACCGCCCATATTCTAATATTTGTGCCCTCGGGAGGAGTCGAACCTCCACCTCAGGCTCCGCAAGCCCGAATTCTATCCATTAAACTACGAGGGCTTTACCTATAGGTTACGGTCGAGGGTAGCGGTGGGTGCAGGACTCGAACCTGCAAGTCCCCGAAGG
>CAZLLZ010000032.1:0-4515 GCA_964560945.1 uncultured Candidatus Saccharibacteria bacterium
TTACCACATCGAATAAAAGTTTTTCTTTTTCTACTTTTATATTTTCTGCCCATAAATCCTCTCCAATTTTTTTTCTCTCCTCAAAAACAATTTTTTTATTAACATTATCTGTCTTTTGATAAAGATCTAGGCAATATTTATTCTCTCCATTAAAAATCGCCATACCGTCTTTCGGTAGATTTTCTATAAGCTCATACTTGGTTTTTATAATATTTTCTTGTGAGCCAAAAGTCGCTAAATGTTGCTCATTAACTCCAGTAAGAATTCCTATGTTGGGACGGACAATATCAGTTAGCATTTTAATCCCCCTTTCTTGGTAAGCCCCCATCTCACAAACAAAGATTTCATGATCGGGTTTTAAATTGTTTAAAATGCATCTGGAAATTCCAACCTCAGAATTCTGATGTTGCCTTGTTTTTAAAACATTAAATTTCTTGGATAAAATATGGGCTAAAAATTCCTTAGTAGAAGTTTTTCCGTAAGAACCTGTAATGCCAATCACTGTAAGATTTTTAAATTCTTTAATTTTTTCTCTTGCTTTCCCCATTAATCTCTTTCGCCAGTAAATAGCTAGAGGTTCAAGAATTAACACAGAAAGAGTTATAAAAAACGGAGTTAAGATATCAACCACCAATAGTATAGAAATGAAATTTATAAATGAAAAAATAATACTCTTTTGAAACAAAACAAATAATAGAGGTGAAAAAATTATCAATATGGAAAGTAAAAAAAGAAATTTTATTTTTAGAGTAAAAATTGGCTTAATAATCTTTCCCCTTTTAAATCTGATAATAAAAAGGGTGCTTTCTGCTAAGTAAATAAATATCAGAAAAATAACAGAAAAGATGAAAGCAAGAAAAACAAGTGCCATTAGACGACATGGTAATTTTAATTTTAAAGAAACACTTACTATAGAGATGAGAAAAATGAGCCTCAAGACGAAAAATTTATTAACGAGAAGAGTTTTCCCTTTATAAGTTGAAAAATGTGCCTTGAACTTTCTCCAATGATATTCTTTTAATTGCCAAAGATAAAGCCAGAGTAATATTTTCTTTAATTCCTGAACTGCCCATATAAAAATAATGAGAAGAATCGAAAAAGACATTATTCTTTACTTTTTTATAAAATCTATTATCTTTTCAGCAAGGATTTTTGGATCTTCAATATAGGGAGAATGACCTATATTATCTAATAATTCAAGTTTTGAATTTTTAATCTCCCTTTTCATTAAATAGGCATCTTCTAATGGTGTAATTTTGTCTTTTTTGCCCCAGACAATAAGTGTAGGAACTTTTATTTGGGATAAATACTCCCTCACATCTTCTTGGATGATTTTTTTAAAAGTTTCCTTAAGATTTCCTGAGGCCTCAATATAATCTGTTTTTCTAAGGATAAACCTATAAAAGAGTTTCCTGAAAAAGCTAAATCCTGGAAGAAAAGAAAATTTCTTAAATATCTTTACCAAATGAACTAAAAAAGAAGATTTTCTTTTTATTCCCGCTGCTGAAACCAAAATTAATCCTTTAATCCTTTCCGGGTTTTTAGCAGCAAATTTGATAGATATCCGACCCCCGAACGAATGACCTAAAAGAAAAAATGGAGAATCTTCCCTAGAAATATTTCCAAACCAATTCAAATAATCTGACAGGTTCCATGGTCTTGAGATCTTAGTATCTAAACCGGGAATTTCAGATACTATTACCTTTATTCCTTTTTTTTCTATCAATTCCTTTGTTCTCTGCCATTTTTCTTTTGAACTTCCCCAACCGTGAAGAATAAATAAAGTTTCCATTATCTTTTTCTCGACGGAATTACTTTAAATCCTGTATATTTTTGCAAAACCTTAGGGACATCAATTTTTCCATCAGATCTCTGATAATTTTCTATTATAGGAATAAGAATTCGGGGTACAGCAACTCCTGTATCATTTAAAGAGTGACAAAAGCAAATTTTTCCAGATCTGTCTTTATATCTTATATTTAATCTTCTAGTCTGGTAATCTAAAAGATAAGAATCTGAATGTGTTTCTCTATATCTATTTTGAGACGGAACCCAGGCCTCAATATCGTATCTTTTCGCTTGGCCAGATGTTAGCTCCCCTGAGCAAACATTTACCACTCTATAAGGAATTCCCAAAGATTGCATCATCTCCTCTGAATTTTTTAATAATTCTTCATGCCACCTAATAGATTCATTGAGATCGTTTTTTGAAATAATAATTTGCTCTGTTTGCCAAAATTCATGGACTCGGAAAATCCCCTTTACATCTTTTCCATAGCTTCCGACCTCTTTTCTGAAAGCTACTGAAAAACCAACATATTTTTTAGGAAGGTCTTCTTCTTTTAAAATTTCTCCTGAATGATATGCCATTAAAGGAACTTCTGTCGTTCCTGTTAAATAAAGGTCATCTCCTAATTTATAAATTTCTTCTTCACTTTCCGGGATCATGCCTGTTCCAAAAAGAGCAAATTTTCTTACCATGCTTGTAGGCCTTATAAGAGTGAACCCCTTTTTTAAGAAGAAATCAATAGACCATCTCAATAGAGCTTGTTCTAAAATAACCGCTTCATTTTTCAAAAAGTATTGTCTAAATCCTCCTATTTTTGCGCCTCTTCTTAAATCTAAAATGTCCCATTTTTTCATCAAAGAAATATAGTCCTTAGGAATAAATTTAAATTTTCTTGGTTTTGACCAAAATTTAATAGGAATATTATCTTCTTCCCCTTTCCCTTCTGGAACATCAGGAGCTGGAGGAAGAGGAATTTTTGCCAAAAGGGTGTCTAATTTTTCTTTAACTTTTTGTAATTCATCTTTTAATATTTTCTCCTTTTTATCAATTTTCCTCATCTGTGAAATTATCTTTTCTTTTTCAGACTTGTTAGCTCTCTGAATCTTTTTACTAGCCTCATTTTTCTCAGCTCTTATTTTCTCCCACTTAGTTAAAAATTCTCTTCTCTTCTTGTCTAATGACAAAACTTCATCAATATCAATTTTTACCCTTTTAAACTCACATCCTTTTTTTACCAGGTCTGAGTTTTCCTTTATAAAATTTATATCAAGCATAATTTTTTATTTTTATAAACCTAAATCATCACTTACTTTTTGCATAGCTTTTAAACAAATAGAAATGAATTCTTCCAAATCTAACCCCATTTCTGAACAGCGAAGAATATTCTCTCTTTTAGCTCCCCTGGCAAATGATTTTTCTTTAAAACGATTTAGCACATTTTTCACTGTCAAATCTTTTATTTTCTTGCTTGGGAGAACTAAGGTAGCAGCTACTATAAGTCCTGTCAATGGATCCACGCTAAAGAGGCTCTTTTCCATTAAAGTTTCTCTTTTTATACCATGAATCTCATTATGAGCTCTTACTGCACTTACGATCTCATTGTCTAAACCTAGCTTTTTCAGAAAATCTGCTCCAAGAATTGAATGCTTCTCTGGATCATTTTTTGTCTCCTCATAATCAATATCATGTAATAGACCAGACAACCCCCACTTTTCCTTATCTTCATTAAAATATTCTGCCAAATCTCTCATGCAAGATTCTACCGCTAAAGAGTGTTTTATTAAATTAGGATTTTTTATTTTCTCCTTTAAAAGTCGGGTTGCTTCTTCTCTATTCATTTTTTATTTCTTTTTTTCATGAACGGAAATAATATCACCTCTTTTATACTATGAGAGTTAGTCAAGAGAGCTATTAGTCTATCTACTCCCATTCCGAAACCAGCAGATGGAGGCATTCCGTATTCTAAAGCCTCTATAAAATCTTTATCCATCCTTTGGGCTTCTTCTAGCCCTTTCCTATAATATTTTTCTTGTTCTTTAAATCTCTCTTCTTGCTCCAATGGATTATTCAATTCAGAAAAACCTAAAGATAATTCCCAACCTGCAATAACAAGTTGAAAACTTGCCAACTTCTCTTTATTATCATCAAGAGTTTTTGCTAAAGGAAATGTTCCTCTTGGGTGATGAATTATAAAAGTAGGCTCTAAAATATTTGGAAGACAAAATTTTTTGTAAATTTTATCTGCTATCTCTACCTTCCCTTCACCTTTTTCAATCTTCAAACCAAATTCTTTAGCTTTTTTCTCTAAAGCCTTGGAATGAATCTCAGATAAATCAATATCTGTATATTCCCTAAAAAGCTGCTCAAATTCTATTCTCTTAAAAGGGAGCTTAAACTTAATCTTTTTCCCTTCATATTCTATATAGTTCCTTTTAAAAACTCTCTTTAAAACATAAGTTATCATTTTTTCTACCATTCTCATCATTTCCTTATAATCTGCATAAGCCCAATAAAATTCCAACTGAGTGTATTCTGGATTATGAGATCTGTCCATTCCCTCATTTCTGAAAACCTTACCCATTTCAAATACTTTTTCCATCCCTCCAACTAAAAGTCTTTTTAAATAAAGCTCGGGAGCAATTCTTAAATAAACTGTCATATCTAAAGCATTAAGATGAGTTTTAAATGGTCTTGCTTTTGCTCCTCCATAAATAGATTGTAAGATG
>CAZLLZ010000033.1:0-4219 GCA_964560945.1 uncultured Candidatus Saccharibacteria bacterium
AGTCAAGATTATTAGTATTAAATAAAATTTCCCCTACTTAACTTTTCTATTTAAAGAAACTCTTACAAACTCCTTAAAAAGAGGGTGAGGAGAAAGAGGGCTAGATTTAAATTCGGGATGAAACTGAGTACCAAGAAAAAAAGGATGTTTATCTTGAGGAAGTTCTATTATCTCAACCAAGTCTCTTTTTGGGTTTGTGCCTGAAAATATCAAACCCTTTTTTGATAAAATATCTCTAAAGTCATTATTCACCTCATATCTATGACGATGTCTCTCCATTGTTTGCCTCTTCTTATAAGCCCTAAAGGCTATTGTTCCTTTTCTCAGCTCACATAAATATTCCCCTAATCTCATTGTTCCTCCATACCTCTTTTCTTTTAAAAGAGCTTTTTGTTCTGGCATTGTATCTATTACTGGCCAAGAAGTTTTTTTATCAATCTCTGTAGAATTAGCTCTCCTTAAGCCACATTCGTTTCTAGCAAATTCAATTACACTTAGTTGCAAGCCAAGGCATAAGCCTAAGAAAGGAATCTTTTTCCTTCTACAATAATTTATAGCTAATATCTTTCCTTCTGTTCCCCTTTTTCCAAATCCTCCAGGAACTATAACCCCATCAAAATTACTCAATTCTTTCAACCTATCCTTGTTTTTTTCATAAGCTTCTGCATCGAGCCAATAAATACTTGGTTCTACCTGAAAGAACCAAGAGGCATGTCTTACAGCCTCTATTACCGATATATAAGAATCCATTAAAGTAAATCTACCTGTTCTAAAGTATTTTCCTACAATCCCAATTTTAACTTTCCTTTTTGGGTTTTTTATCTTATAAACTAATTTTTTCCAGTCCCTTAAATTAGTTTTTCTTGATTTCAAACCAAACTTCTTTAAGATTTTATCTCCAAATTTTTCTTTTTTAAAAAGGAGAGGAACTTCATAGATAGAATCAACATTAGGAGCTGAAATCACATTTTCCTCATCTACATTACAAAAAACTGAAATTTTTTTCTTTCTCAGTCTGTCTAAAGGTGTTACACTCCTCGCTACGACAAAATCCGCTTGGATACCTGCCATATTTAACCACTTCATTGCTTGCTGAGTAGGCTTTGTTTTCATCTCACCGATACTTTCTGGTACAGGAAGATAGCTCACCAAAATGAACATTACGTTATTAGGCTTTTTTATCTTCATTAAACGCCCAGCCTCTAAAAAAAGTAAATTTTGGTACTCACCTACCGTTCCCCCAATTTCTATTAAAACAAATTTAGCCCTATCTATCTTCGCTGCTTTTTCTATCCTATCAATTACTTCATTAGGAATATCAGGAACTACTTCTACACACCTTCCACCATACTCTAAATTTCTCTCTCTTTGAATAACAGCTTGATAAACTCTGCCCGTAGTAATATAGTTAGCTGTGGTAAGCTCTTGGTTTAAAAATCTTTCATAATTTCCAACATCTTGATCACATTCTACTCCATCTTTTGTAACAAAAACTTCCCCATGCTCTATAGGGTTCATAGTACCCGCATCGACATTAATATAAGGATCTACCTTCAAAGCTGTAACTGAAAATCCCTTACCTTTCAAAATTCTTCCAATAGAAGCTGTGGTTATCCCTTTCCCTATTCCAGACATTACACCTCCTACTACAAAGATATATTTTGTCTCCATTATCTTTTCACTTTTATTCTTTTATTTGAGAGACAACAATTTTTATTTCAACTTCTAAATTATGTGGAAAAGATATCTTAACAGGAAACTCTCCCATCTTTTTTATTGGAGACTCTAAAAGAATTTGGTTTCTCTTAATATCAAAACCCATTTCTTTCAACCTCTTTGAGATCTTAGAACTATTTATTGATTCAAAAAGCTCCCCTTTCTCTCCTAACTTTACTTCAAAATTAACCTCTAAACCCTCTAATCTCTCTGCTATTTTTTGAATCTCAGCTAACTCCTTTTCTGCCTTTTTTCTTACCTTGTCTAATTGATTCTCTAACCATCTTAAATTTTCTTCTGTAGCTAATCTAACCAAATTCTTTGGTAGTAAAAAATTCCTCGCATAGCCTAATCTTACTTCTTTTACATCAAATTTTTTACCTAAATTATCAACATCCTTTAGTAATATTACTTTTACCTTCTTTTTCATAATTCTTTATCTTACTTTACTTTAATATTTCTAAAGCTTTTTTTAGCTGTGGATCTTTACCGTCCCTATAATCTTCCTCTGTCATCTTAACTTCTATGTCGGGTTCCAATCCTTTCCCGTCAATTGACTCTCCTTTAGGAGTAAGCCACTTAGCTACAGTAATTTTTAAATTTGAACCATCGCTCAAAGGAAAAAGTTGCTGTACGGAACCTTTACCAAATGATCTCTCCCCTATTAACTTTATTCCTCTATTATCCCTAAGAGCCGCTGCTAATATCTCAGAAGCTGAAGCTGACCCTTTATTTATTAATACCACAACTGAGTAATTGAGAAAAGCACCATTTCCATAAGCCTTGTAATCAATATTTTTTCTCTTTCCTTTAAAATCCTCTGTAACCACTAAATATCCTGGTTTCAAAAACCAACCAGCAATATCTTGTGCTATCTCAAGATATCCTCCTGGATTATCTCTTAAGTCAAGAACAATCTTTTTTACTTTAGAGTTAGAAATTATATCAACTGCGGCTTTTCTAAAATCCGAACCTGCCATTTCACTAAATTCATATATTTTAATATAAGCTACATTCTCATTCTTAATTTCCCATTCTATAGTAGGAATCTTAATTGTTCCTCTTACAATCTCAAAATCTTTAGGCTTAGTCCAACTCTCTCTCATAATAGTCAATATCACCTTAGTCCCCCTCTTTCCTCTTATTTTTTTCACTGCCTCCTCTAAAGTCATTCTGGCCGTAGATTCACCATCAATATTTAATATTCTATCCCCTGCCATTATTCCTGCTTTCTGAGCAGGTGTTCCATCTAAAGGCGAAATTACTAGCAGTTGATCGTTTTTAATACCTATTTCCATCCCTACTCCTTCAAATTCTCCCTGAACATCTTCTAAAAACACTTTCGAATCTTCAGGGTTCATAAAAACCGTATAAGGGTCCTTAAGAGAATTTATCATTCCAGAAATAGCTCCATACAATATATCCTCGTCTGTTATCTTTCCTGTATCAACATAATTTTGTTTTAAAGTATCATAAGCTTCCCAAAAAAGAGAAAAATTTACATCGCTAGGAGGACAATGCTCACAATAAACAGAATTTTTTCCACGAACAAATCCTAAATAAAAAGAAGCATAGAAAGAAGATACTACAAGAATAACCGAAAAAAATATAATAAAATATTTCTTCCTAAAATTGTTCATATTCTCCCCTTAACTTAATATATTCTTTTAAGGCTATTTTCAACCAAGGTGTAAATTTATCTGCATTTTCTAAAATTTCCCCCTTTAATTCTTCAATAGATATCCAACGAAAATCTGCTACCTCATCTGGATTAGGATTAATTTTAATATCTTCTTTACAATGTCCTTCTAAAAGAGCACACATTTCATTTTCAGAGCCAATGTCTTTATACTTATCCTGATACTGAAATTTAGTTAGATATTCTAAGCTACATGATATTCCCAACTCCTCTGGTAATCTTCTTTCCCCAGCTTCAATATAACTTTCTCCTTTTCTAGGATGAGTACAACAAGAGGCATCCCAAAATCCAGGCCAAAGCATTTTTTTAGCACTTCTTTTAGTAATTAATAATTCTCCCTTAGTATTAAAAAGAAAAATAGCAATGGCTCTATGTAAAATGCCCTCTCCTAAATGAGCTTTTATTTTGTCCTCTAAACCTATTTCTTCATCTTTTTCGTTAACAATAATAACTCTTTCTGCCATAATTTTATTTTATTTTTATTTCTATTTGAGCCGGGAGAGGGATTCGAACCCACGGCCTGCGGTTTACAAAACCGCTGCTCTACCACTGAGCTATCCCGGCTTATCTCCTAGTTCTTTCTATAATTTTATCCCAATAATGATCCTTCTTAATTCTCCTTTTCCCTAACCTCTTTCTTATCTTCTCATCTAATTCCCTATCTGGTTTTTTTATCAAAAAATAAAATAAATAAAAGAATTTCTTATTTTTTTCTATTAAATAATTTGATAAATTAACTGTTTTCTGTCTAAGCCCCCTTTCCTTCTCATTATGCCCCTTTTTACCCATATTACCTAGCAAACC
>CAZLLZ010000034.1:0-3987 GCA_964560945.1 uncultured Candidatus Saccharibacteria bacterium
AAGAATCCCATATTGAAAGGAGAGTGAGCATGGCATATATCAAGTTTTAGGGCGAGAATTTCTTTAAGCTGTTTCTTTTGAGGAAGGAAGGGAAGAGCAAAATAAGTATCAGATTTAGCAAAAGCCCTGATGGATTTAAAGCGAAAGACGCGAGGATTAGTATCTTTGTAGCTTGGATGCGCAGGGGCAAAGACAAAAACTTCATGGCCTAATCTTTCTAAATTTTTCCGAAATGTTTCAATAGAGATAGTAACTCCATGAACCGAAGGAAGATATCCATCTGTAAAAAATCCTATTTTCATTATTAATTTTATTGTATAATATTTTTATTATGGCTTCCATACCTTACCTTTCCCCAAGGGCATATAAATTATGGACGAAGGTTGTAGACAGGGATATGAGATATCAGTATAAATTTATTGCTAATCTGATTGGAAAGAATAAAAGTGTTTTTGAGCCAGGTTGTGGTCCAGCTATGCTCTATTTTTATTTGAAGAAAGGATGCGCTTATGAGGGTTGGGATCTAAATAGAAGATTCGTTGATTATGCAAGAAAAAGGGGGATTAATGTAAGAGAGAAAGATATTTTTTCTTTTGATGAATATCCTGAATCAGATGTGATTGTTATTTGTGATTTACTCCACCATATTTTTCCTCGAGATTCCCAACTAATTAGAGAAGCAAGAAAAAAGACGAAGATGTTAATAGTTGTAGAACCATATAAGATTTCTCGTTTTTCTTTTCTTCCTTATCCAATCTTTTATTTTTATGATAAAATAATAGGAGATGATGACGGAATTAATCCTCTTTCTCAGAGAATGAAATGGGATTTTAAAGAAGAAAAATATCTAAGGGATTATTTCAATAATATGGGGGCTACTCAAGTTAAGAAGTTAGAGAAAATAGAAAAGATACTAGCTATTTTTAATAATGATAAATTCAAAGATTAAAAATATAAAAGCAAGGGAGATCCTGAACTCAAGAGGTGATCCTACGGTGGAAGTTAAAATTTTTACGGATTTTGGGATTTTTAAATCTTCTGTTCCTTCTGGGGCTTCTAAGGGTGAAAGAGAGGCAAGAGAATTGAGAGATGGAGGGAAAAGGTACTTAGGTAAAGGAGTTTTGAAGGCAGTTAGAAATATCAATAAAGTTATTACTCCAAAACTTAAAGGAGAAAGTGTTTTAAATCAGAGAAAGATAGACAATGTTCTTTTGGAATTAGATGGGACAGAGGATAAAAGTAAATTAGGAGCAAATGCTATTTTAGCGGTAAGTTTAGGCGTGGCGAGAGCAGGGGCTACTTTTGAAAGCAAACCTCTTTATCAGTATCTAAACCGATTGACCTCTGGAAAACAGAAATATTCTCTTCCTTTAGCTTCTTTTAATATTATCAACGGAGGATTACATGCTGGTAACGACCTTGATATACAAGAATTTATGATAATTCCTCAAAAGAAATCATTTAAGGAAAATTTTAGAGTAGCTTCCGAGGTGTATCATGTTCTGAGAAAGATTTTAGAGAGGAGATTTGAAAAATCTGCGATTAATTTGGGAGATGAAGGGGGATTTGCTCCTCCTTTGTCTAATACGCAAGATGCTCTTTCTCTTTTAAAAGAATCTGTGAAAGAAGCTGGGTATGAGAAAGAAGTGAAATTCGGAATAGATTGTGCAGCTTCGAATTTAGTAAAAGAGAAAGAATATCATATTGAGAAATCTTCTTTTACCTCGTTGGGATTGTTTTCTTTTTATGAAAATTTAGTTAAAGAATTTCCGATTATTTTTATAGAAGATCCTTTTAGTCAGGATGATTGGAGAGCTTTTCAAAATATGACAAAGAAGTTTAGAAGAAAAGTTGACATTTTTGGAGATGATTTAACTACAACAAACCCCAAGATGATAGAGAAAGCTGGTAAAAGAAAAGCTTGTACAGGAGTGATTATTAAACCGAATCAAATTGGGACCCTTACAGAGACTCTTGAAGCTATCAAGATAGCAAGAAAATATAGGCTAAAGATACTGGTTTCTCATCGTTCGGGTGATACCTGTGATGATTTTATTGCTGATTTGGCGGTAGCTTCAGGAGCAGATTTTATAAAATCGGGAGCGCCCGCGAGAGGAGAGAGAGTAGCGAAGTATAATAGATTGTTAGAGATAGAAGAAGACTTGTTAAGTTAATGGACAAAGAAATAGAGAAAATTTTCTCAAGATATATTCCTAAAGTTGACAGGGAAATTAAGAAAATTCTTTCCCTTGATGTCTCTAGAAGAATCAGACCTCTTTTAAATTATCCTATAGGAGCAGGAGGGAAAAGGATCCGTCCAATTTTAGCTATCTTGTCAGGGAAATTAGTTGGAGGGGGCGAAAAGAATATTTTGCCTGCAGCAGCTGGCATTGAAATTCTTCACAATTACTCTCTTATAATAGATGATATTATTGATAAAAGTATTCTGAGAAGAGGAGAGCCTACTCTTTGGAAAAAATATGGCAAATCTGTTGCCGAGTGTCTTTCCATTGATTATGCCGCTTCTATTTTTCAGGCGGCTCTTTTAACAAAAGAACCAAAAGAAATCTCTGAGATTTTCTCTCGGGCAATGAAAGTGATTACAGAAGGGGAGATTCTAGATATTCTTTTTGAACAGAGAGGAAGAGAGAATGAAAATTTTGTGAGAGAAAATAGATACAAAAAAGTAAGCTTGAGAGAGTATATGAAAATGGTAAGAAAGAAAACAGCTTACCTTCTTCGTGTTTCTTGCGAAATAGGAGGGATTCTAGGAGGAGGATCTAAAAGAGAAATAAAAGCCTTGGGAGATTATGGAGAAAACTTAGGTATATCTTTTCAGGTAAGAGATGATATCCTAGATATTTTTGGCAAAAGAACAAGTTTTGGAAAAGAAATAGGGAGAGATATCAAAGATAGAAAATTAGGGAACATTGTTTTTAATTTTGCTTTTGAAAATCTTGCTTCAAAAGATAAAAGAGAAATCCAGTCAGTTCTTAGAAAGGATGAGATTAAGCGGGATGATGTGAGAAAAGTTATTTTATTGATAAAGAAAACTGATGCTGAAAAAGAAGCTGAGAGGATTGAAACAAATTATGCAGAAAGGGCTAAGAGATCATTGAACGTTTTTGGAAATAGCAAATGGAAAGGGACTCTTCTTAAGATAGCAGATTTTGTTATTGAAAGAGAGAAATAGCTTCTTGACAATATTTTTCTTTTTTAAAAAAATAAATTAAAGAGCTCCTTCCCAAAAGAGAAAAGTTCAGCCTGTATGCCTCCTCATACTTTAATTAATTTTATTTTCTGAGCTTTTCTCTGGGAAAAAGTGGCGCTACTGCGCCTCTTTTTTTATTGACAAAAATTATAGAAAGTTTTACTCTTGTATAGGTGATAAATTGAAAAAGATTTTGGCCTTGATAATGATAGGAATGCTTTTAGGGGGTATATTTTTCCCTCTGACCGAGAAGGTGACGAATGAGGGAATAGAGACGGAAGAGAAAACATTTTCTGGCGTAAAGGAAAGCTCTTTTCAAAAAGATAAAAAGGATCAAGATAACCAGCAAGAAAAGACAGGTGAATATATAATCTCTATTTTTTCCGAGAAGGGAAGAGCAAAGATTATAGAGAAGAAAGATAAATTTCTGGAATTTCTTTGGTATGACGAGAAATTTCCTTTAACGATAGATATCTTGGAACCCTCTAATGGATTTGAGAAAATAGTTTATCTTCTTCCGGGAAGCGGGTCTAATTTTCAGAGTAGCTTCTTTACGCCTAGAAAGGAAAATATAGCAAGATGTTTAGCAGAAAAAGGGTATCTGGTAATAGGGATTACTCCTAGGGAAGATAGAGTTCCTTATATTCTAAAGAAATGCCATTGCTTTAATGATTGGGGATTGGAAAAGCACAGAGAGGATGTTAGAAAAGTTATCGAGACTATAGAAAATAGAATTTCTTTACCATACGAGATATTAGGTTTTTCAGCAGGAGCCA
>CAZLLZ010000035.1:0-3820 GCA_964560945.1 uncultured Candidatus Saccharibacteria bacterium
TGCTGATTATATTAAGAATATGATCACAGGAGCAGCTCAAATGGATGGAGCAATTTTAGTTGTTTCTGCTCCTGATGGCCCTATGCCTCAAACAAGAGAGCATATTCTTTTAGCAAGGCAAGTAGGGTTGCCAGCTATTGTGGTTTTCATTAACAAAACCGATATGGTTGATGATCCAGAGATGATAGAGTTAGTGGAATCTGAAACAAGAGAACTCTTAAAGAAATATGAATATCCTGGAGACGAAATTCCAGTTATTAAAGGATCAGCCCTAAAGGCTCTGGAAGTTAATTCAGTAGATGAAGAAGCAGCTAAACCAATATTAGAATTAGTAAAAGCTCTTGATGAATATATTCCAGAACCAAAGAGAGAAGTAGATAAACCTTTCTTGATGGCTATAGAAGATATCTTCTCTATTGAGGGAAGAGGAACAGTGGTTACAGGAAGAGTTGAGAGGGGAGTAATTCATCCTAATGACGAAGTAGAAATTGTTGGTTTAAGACCAACAAAGAAAACAGTGGCAGTTTCTGTAGAGATGTTTAATAAAATGTTAGATGAAGGAAGAGCTGGAGATAATGTCGGTGTTCTTTTAAGGGGTATAAAGAAAGAGGATGTTGAGAGAGGACAAGTTTTAGCTGCTCCAGGTACTATTACTCCTCACACAGAGTTTGAAGGAGAGGTTTATGTGTTGAAAAAAGAAGAAGGTGGAAGGCACACTCCATTTTTCTCTGGTTATAAGCCTCAATTTTACTTCAGAACAACTGATATTACTGGAGAAGTAACTTTACCTGAGGGGACAGAGATGGTAATGCCTGGAGATACAGTAACAGTGAAGGTAAAATTAATAGCTCCTATTGCTATGGAAGAACAGCAAAGATTTGCTATAAGAGAAGGAGGAAGAACAGTAGGAGCTGGAGTAGTAACAAAGATTATTAAGTAGAATGTATAATTAAAGTTTAAGAATAAGGAAATATAGATGCCAAAGACGACAGTTTCTAAGAAAGAGAGAGTCTCAAAGAAGGAGCGAGAAACTCCTGTAAGGTTGCGTATTAAATTAAGAGGGTACGATCCTAAGATAGTAGATAAGGGAGCAAAACAGATTGTAGAAATAGCTTCAAGATATGGAGTAGAGGTAAAGGGACCTGTTCCCCTCCCTACAGAAATTAAAAAATTCACGGTGAACAGGTCCACTTTTGTTCATAAAGATGCAAGGGAACAGTTCGAGATAAGATATCACAAGAGATTGATTGATGTAGGAAATCCTACAGGGAAGGTAATAGATGCCTTAATGAATTTGAATCTACCAGCAGGATTGGATGTGGAGATAAAGACTTAATTTGCATTTTGGTTTTGTTTGTATTATGATAAAAGTCAAATTTTTATTATAAATTTTACATAAAAAGCGTAGGTGAAAAACCGCGCTAAGCGGTTTTTTTGTGAAAATATGAAATTTATTTTAGGAAAAAAGATAGAAATGTCTCAAGTTTTCAAAGAAGACGGTGAAGCAGTTCCGGTAACTTTAATTGAAGCAGGCCCTTGTTTTGTAACCCAAATTAAGACGGGGGAAAAGGATGGGTATAAGGCTATTCAGGTAGGTTTTAAAAAAATAGAGAAAGAAGGAAAGAAGAAAAAATCTCTGAAAGGGAAAGAATTTAAATATCTGAAAGAATTTAGAGTAGATGATGTTTCTGGATTTAAAGTTGGACAAGAGATAAATGTATCAGTTTTTAGTGAGGGAGAAAAAGTGTTAGTTTCAGGAGTTTCAAAGGGTAAGGGCTTTCAAGGAGGAATAAAAAGATGGGGCTTTGCTGCAAGAGGAAGATCCCATGGAGTAAAGCATGAGAGGAGAAATATAGGATCTGTAGGGATTGAGAATGTAAGTAGAGTCTTTAAAGGTAAAAAGATGCCCGGTAGAATGGGGGGAGAGAGAATTACAGTGAAGAACTTAGAAGTTGTAAGAGTAGATAAAGAGAACAACATTTTATATATTAAAGGAGCTCTTCCGGGAAGAATAGGAACGCTTTTGGAAATAAAAGGGTAAAGAGATATGAAAGTCAATATATACAACCAAGAAGGGAAAAAAACAGGAGAGATAGATTTACCATCAGATGTTTTTGATATTCCTTTTAATAATGATTTGGTTTGGCAAGTCTTTGTTTCTCAAAGAGCAAATCAAAGGAAACCTATAGCTCATACAAAAGATAGAGGAGAGATAAGAGGGGGAGGAAGAAAGCCTTGGGCTCAAAAGGGTACCGGGAGAGCAAGACATGGTTCGATAAGGTCTCCTTTGTGGGTTGGTGGAGGAGTAACATTCGGTCCTAGAAATGAAAGAAATTATACAAAGAAGGTACCAAAGAAAATGAAGAGGAAGGCACTTTTTTCTCTTCTTTCAGAAAAAATTAGAAGAAAATTAATTTTTATAGTAGACAAAATTAATATAAAAGAGCCAAAAACAAAAGAGGTAGCAAAGATATTTGACAATTTAAAAAATAAGCTAGAGAATTTGAAAAGCGGAAAAACTCTTTTGGTAATTCCTAAAGATGATAGAAAGATTAAAAGAGCAGCTAAAAATATTCCTGATTTGGAAATATTGGAAGCAAAAAATCTTAGCGTTTTATCTTTAATGTCTTTTAAGAATACTATTTTATTGGAAGATTCAATAGAGGTAATAAAAAATCATTTTCAAATAAAAAAAACAAAGAAGAGTGTGAATAAATAAAATGCCGTTTGGATTTTTCAAAAAAAAGAAGAAGGAAGGGGAAAAAATAGAAGAGAAAAAAACCAAAGAAAAGAAAGAGCTTAAAAAGGAAAAGCTGGAAGAGAAAAAGGTTAAGAAACAAGAAGAAGCTTCTAAGGGGAGAAAAAAGGATAGGGCTAAAAAGGAGAAGACTTCAAAAGAAATTAAATCTGAGAGAGCGCCGATTAGAAAGGAGCAGAAAAAGAAGATACCTATAGAATTATTAGATATTCTAGTTTCCCCTCATGTAACAGAAAAGGCAAGTCTTTTAGAGGGCGAGAATAAATATGTCTTTAGGGTTAGGAAAAATGCCAATAAGGTTCAAATTAGGAGAGCTGTAGAAGCTTTTTATGGAGTTAATGCAATATCTGTTAGGATTGTTAATGTTCATCCTAAAAAAAGAAGATTGGGAAGAATAGAGGGGAAAAGGGGAGGATATAAAAAAGCGATTGTAAAGATTAAAGAGGGAGAAAAAATTCAAATTCTTTCAAAGTAATGGCTGTAAAAAAGTACAAAAAAACAACTCCCGGAAGAAGATCAGCTCAAGTGATTGATTATTCGATTTTGACTAAAAAGGAACCAGAAAAGAATTTAACAGTCCCTTTAAAAAAGACAGGAGGGAGAAATTCAAGTGGGAGGATTACGGTAAGGCATAGAGGAGGAGGGGCTAAAAGACTTTATAGGGTAATAGAATTTAGTCAAGAAAGATTAGGAGAAAAAGCTAGAGTGATTGCTATAGAATATGATCCTAATAGGACAGCTTTCATTGCTTTAATTCAGTATGAAGACGGAGAGAAAAAATATATATTAGCTCCAGATGGAATAAAGATTGGTCAAAAAATTGTTTTTGATGAGAAAGCTCCTGTAGAGGTTGGTAACAGAATGAAGTTAAAGAATATTCCGGTAGGGACAATGGTTTACAATGTGGAACTAGAATTGGGGAAAGGAGGAAAAATGGCAAGAAGTGCAGGGTCTTGGGCACAAGTCTTAGCCCATGAGGGAAAATATACATTATTGAAGCTTCCTTCTACAGAAATAAGAAAGGTGCCTTCTGATTGCTTTGCTTCTGTAGGGATTGTTTCT
>CAZLLZ010000036.1:0-3577 GCA_964560945.1 uncultured Candidatus Saccharibacteria bacterium
ATAAATACATCCGAACGGAGGCTCAATGGCTCGGCTGGGAAATCGTTGATAGAATTATTAAACTTTTAAATAAACCACGTTTGGAGCTTGATATTACAATTGATTACGGTGCAGATTCAACTGAATGGGTTCTCGGTGAACTATACACTATAAACCTTCCATCATGGGGTATTTTAGAAAGAAGAATGCGATTGATGAAAATTCAATATACTCTCAACCGAACAATCCTTAGCTTAAAAGAAGAAATCGACTTTCTTGCCTTTGTTAAAACAGGCATTTGCCCAGAAATCATTGCCAGATCACTTAAAATAGCATCGATTGTTTTCTTTTGGTCTGAACTTGTTTTCCCAATTATCTTTTTACCAAAACCTGTATTTAAAACAACTTTCTCCAACCTAGGAACTTGATTAATATTTTCGTACCCGAAAATCTTTATCATTTCCGGAGCTACATCTTCTTTGTACTTTTCCTTAAGTCTTTTAATCATATTTCACTTTTACATTTTTTACAAATTCTATATTTCTTCCCATCCACAATTTTGTACCCTACTCTTGTCAGTTTCTTACATTTTGGACAGATAAGCATTACTTTGGAAACATAAATAGGAGCAGGTTTGTGAACGACCTCTCCCTTCTCTCCCTCTTTTCGAGGCCTCATATGTTTTTTTATCATATTAACCCCTTCAACAACAATTTTCCCTTCTTTGGGGATTACTTTTAAAACTTTACCCTTCTTTCCTTTGTATTTCCCAGAAATCACTATCACCTGATCTCCTTTTTTAATTTTCATCTTCATTTTTTTTAAACAAGATCTTTAGCCAAATTTGCAATTTCTGAAAAACCTTTTTCCTTGATCTCTCTAGGGATAGGACCAAAAATCCTCCCCCCCTTAGGTTTTCCCGACTTATCAATTATCACAGCTGCATTTTCATCAAATCTGACATAAGTACCGTTTTTTCTTCTATAATTCCTTCTCTGTCTTACTATAACTGCTCTCACCACATCATGTTTCTTAACCCCTTTCCTTGGCTCAGCTTTCTTTACTGAAGCTACAATAACATCACCTATCTGAGCGTACCTTCTCCTTGTCCCACCTAATACCTTAATACATTGGATTAATCTCGCTCCACTGTTGTCTGCCACATTTAACATTGTCCTCGGCTGGATCATATTCTTATAGTTTTTTTATTACTCTCCACCTTTTATCTTTTGAAATTGGTCTAGATTCTTCAATAATAACCTTGTCCCCCTCTTTAATGTCTTCTAAAACATTATGAGCCTTGTATTTTTTAGAAATCTTATACCTCTTTTTATATTTAGGATGCAAAACAACACGTTCCACTTTTACAACGACTGTTTTTTGCATTTTTGTAGAAATTATCTCACCTTGTAATTTTTTTCTAGGCATTTTTTCTTCTTTGGTTAACAATTGTCAAAATTCTCGCAATATCCTTTTTTATTGCCCTTATCTCCCTTACATTCTTTAACCTCCCAGCAGACAAATCAAATCTTTTTTTCATAAGTTCTTCCCTTCTTTCTCTCAATAAATCCTGGAGTTCTTTTTCATTCATTTTTTGAAAATCTCTAGCTTTCATACTATTATTTTTTAACAAACTTTGTCCTTATAGGAAGTTTATCAGAGGCTAATTTAAAAGCTCTTTTAGCTATCTCTTCTGACACTCCTTCTAACTCAAATATAATTCTTCCGGGTTTTATTGGATACACATACCCTTCAACACTTCCTTTTCCTCCTCCCATAGGAACTTCTGTTCCTTTTTTTGTAATAGGTTTATCAGGAAAAATCCTTATCCAAAGTTTCCCTTTCTGTTTTGTATTTCTAATAATTGCTCTCCTTGCTGATTCTATTTGTTGAGCAGTTATCCATTTCGTTCCCAAACTTTTCAATCCAAAACTCCCGAAAACTATATCCGTTCCTCTGGTTTCTACCCCCTTAGATCTTCCTCTTTGGTACTTTCTATATTTTAATTTTTTTGGTGCTAGGATCATTTTGTTTACTCAAATTTTTCTCCTTTATATAACCATACTTTTACCCCAATAACTCCATATGTGCAAAAAGCCTTAGCCTCTCCATAATCAATATTAGCTCTTAATGTCTGACGAGGAAACTTTCCATATTTCATCCACTCCGTCCTTGAAATTTCCACTCCATCAAGCCTTCCTGCTACTTCCAACCTTACTCCCTTATTTTCTTTTCTCTCTTTTATCTTAGACAAAGCTTGCTTTAATGTTCTTCTATACCCAACTCTTCTTTCAAGCTGATTTGCAATCCACTGAGCTATTAATGGAGCTGATTTCCACATATCTCTCACCTCTCTTATTTCTATAGAATATTCTCCTTTTTTCTTTACACTTTCTTCTCTTTCTTTTGAAACTAATTTTAGAATTCCCCTTTTTATTTCCTCTATTCCTTTTCCTCTCCTTCCAATAATTAACCCCGGTCTAGAACTATAAATAATTATACTTGTTTTACCAGGAAATCTTTCAATGTCTATTTTCTCTACCCCACAATCCTTTAGTTTCTTGAAAAGAAACTCTCTGATTTGGTAATCTTCTTTTAAAACATTCTTCAAATCACCTCTCTTAAACCATCTCGAATGCCAATCTTTTGTCTCTTTTATTCTTAATACTCTTGGATTTGTTTTGTGAGCCATATTTAGAAAGCTTTTCTTCTAAAAAATCTTTTTGGTCTTATTTCTTCCTTCTTAACTGATGGGCCTTTTCCTATTTTATAAATTAATTTCTTCTTTGGTCTTTCTTCTTTTTTTATTTCTGATTTTTCTTTGTTTTCCTTTTCCCCTTTCGTTTCTTCCACTTTTTTCTCTACCGATCTGGCTTTTTCCTTACCTTTTTCCTCTTTCATCCCCCTCTCTGCTAAAACTAGTGTTATATGAGAAGTTCTCTTTTTAATTATATCCGCTCTTCCTCTAGCTCTTGGCAAGATTCTTTTCAAAGAAGGGCCTTCATCTACTGTAATATTTTTTATATAAAGACTATCCTCAGATTTATGAAAATCATTTTTAGCTGTCGCAATTGCTGAATTTAAAAGTTTTAAAATAGGATTCGCTGCCCTCTTGACGGTAAAATCTAAAACTGCTTGGGCTTCCTTGGCAGTTTTACCCTTAACCATTTTTGCTACTAGCCTTACTTTACGAGGTGAAATTCTTAGATATCTTAATTTAACTTTAAACTCCATAATTTTCAATTCTTATTCTACTTACCTTTTGCTTTCTTTTCTAATTCTCTCTGCATCTTACCACCATGCCTTATAAACTTTGTCGTTGGAGAAAACTCCCCTAGCTTATGACCTACCATCTCCTCTGTTATCTTTACAGGAAGAAAATCTTTTCCGTTATGAACTAAAAAAGTCAATCCTATCATCTCTGGGGTAATAGTAGAGGCTCTAGACCATGTTTTTATAGGATCGTCCCGGCCTTCAGACTTCCAACTTTTTACTTTCTTTAAAAGCTTCTTATCAATAAATGGTCCTTTTTTCATTGATCTAGACATATTTTTATTTATCTCTTCTTTTTATTTCTTCTTCGAATAATTAATTTATC
>CAZLLZ010000037.1:0-3481 GCA_964560945.1 uncultured Candidatus Saccharibacteria bacterium
TGGATTTGAAAGATGATATTGAGGTGGTAGCTATAAATGATTTAACAAACCCAGAAATTCTTGCTCACTTACTGAAATTTGATTCAAACTATGGGATATATCCGAGGGATGTCAATATAAAAAATGACAATCTCTTAGTTGATAAGAAAGAAATTAAAGTATTCTCAGAGAGAGATCCAGAAAAATTGCCTTGGAAAGAACTTGGCATAGATATTGTTTTAGAATGCACAGGAGTTTTTAGAACTCTAGAAGGATCATCTAAGCATTTAAAGGCTGGTGCTAAAAGAGTAATAATTTCTGCCCCTGCTAAATCTGAGGGGATAAACTCATTTGTCTTAGGGGTAAATGAGGATAAATATGATCCAGAAAAGGACTTGGTTGCTGATATGGGATCTTGTACAACAAATTGTTTAGCTCCTTTAGTCAAAGTGTTAAATGATAATTTCAAGATTGTGAAAGGGTTGATGACAACAGTTCATAGCTACACGAATGATCAGAGGATTCTAGACTTACCTCATAAAGATTTAAGAAGAGCAAGAGCAGCAGCAATGAACATTATTCCTACGACAACGGGAGCAGCAAAAGCTATCGGGAAGGTTATTCCAGAGGTTCAGGGAAAATTAGATGGTATGGCTTTTAGAGTTCCCACTTCTACAGTCTCTGTTGTTGATTTAGTTTGCGAAGTGGAGAAGAGAACAACAGTAGAGGAAATAAACTATGTTTTTAAGAAAGCTTCTCACTCAGATAGATTAAAAGGAATTTTAGGAGTGGAAGACCAAAAACTTGTTTCTTCAGATTATAGAGGAAATTCTTTTTCTTCCATATTAGATTCTTCTCTTACCAAAGTTATTGGCAATTTAGTAAAAGTGGTGGCATGGTATGATAATGAATGGGGTTATGCCACCCGGTTAGCGGAATTTACAAGGTTCGTTGGTAAAAAAATAAAGAAATAAAAAAATGGTCAAAAAGAAAAAAATAAAGATGATAAAAAAGGGAAACTTGTATTATCCTTATAATGAATTAAGGAAAAAGGCCTGGCTCTCTGATAAGAGTATTTACAAAAAAGCGGAAAAAAATCCTCAGAAGTTTTGGGAGGGAGTAGCAAAAGAATTGATTTGGAGAAAAAAATGGAAGAAAGTTTTTGAACATAAACCTCCTTATTTTAAATGGTTTATAGGAGGAAAAATAAATATTACAGAGAATTGCTTAGATAGGCACTTGCCAGAAAGAAAAAATAAAGTGGCTTTGATATGGGAACCTGAGCCCTTGAATGAGAGACCAAGATATTTTACTTATTATGACCTTTATAGAGAAGTTAACAGATTTGCTAATGCTTTAAAGTCTTTAGGTGTTAAAAAGGGAGATAAGATTGGTATATATATGCCAATGATTCCTGAGGTGGTTATTGCAATGTTGGCTGCGGCTAGAATAGGAGCGGTTCACTCGGTTGTCTTTTCAGCCTTTTCTTCACATGCTTTAAAAATTAGACTTCAAGACACGGGAGCTAAAATTCTGATTACAGCAGATGGTTATTATAGAAGAGGTAAAATAGTTAATTTAAAGAAAAAGGCTGACGAAGGAATAAAAGAAACAAAAGTAAAGAAAGTCGTTGTTGTTAAGAGGGCTGGAAATAAAGTTTTTTGGAATAGTAAAAAGGATATCTGGTGGTCAGATTTAATTGAGGGACAGAAAGATTATATTACTCCTCAAATAATGGATTCAGAGGATTTACAATTTATTCTTTATACGTCTGGTTCTACCGGAAAACCAAAAGGATGTATGCATGTCTGTGGAGGTTATTCAGTTCAAGCTTATGGGACGGGGAAATATATATTTGATTTAAAGGATGACGATATCTTCTGGTCTACAGCTGATATAGGTTGGATTACAGGACATACTTATTCTTGCTATGCTCCATTAATGAATGGCGCTACATTTATTATTTTTGAAGGAGCTCCAGATTGGCCAGGTCCTGATAGGTGGGCTCAAATTATTGAGAAATACGGAGTAACAATTTTCTATACCGCTCCTACAGCTGTAAGAATGTTTGAGAAATATGGTGTGAGCTGGATAAAGAAATATAAATTTGAAACTTTGAGAATCTTAGGATCAGTTGGAGAACCTATAGATGAAGCAGCTTGGAAATGGTTTTTTAAGAATATTGGAAAGGAAAGATCTCCTATTTTGGATACTTGGTGGCAAACAGAGACAGGAGGGATTTTAATTACTTCTCTTCCTGGGATAGGACCCTTCAAGCCTACTTATGCAGGATTACCCTTCCCGGGGTTAAGGTTTGAAGTTTTAGATGATAAAGGAAAACCGGTTATAGGCAAGGAGGGAAATCTTGTTTTACTTCCGCCTTTTTCTCCTAGTCTTTTAAGAGGAGTTTATAAAAATCCTAAAAAGTACTTAAAAACTTATTGGTCAGAGTACGGAAAAAAGATATATTTTACCTCTGATGCTGCTGTTAAAGAAAGAAACGGGTTAATTAGGATTGTAGGAAGGGTAGATGATGTTATAAAAGTTGCAGGTCATAGAGTGACGACAGGAGAATTAGAGAGTGCCATTACCAAGATACCCGGAGTAACAGAAGCTGCGGTAGTTGGTGTTCCTGATGAAATAAAAGGAGAGGTTCCAGCTGTCTTTGTGATAACGAAAAAAGTAATAAGTGCTAGAGATTTAAAAGAAAAAGTTGTTCTGAAGATAAGAAAGGAAATAGGGCCAATTGCTCTTCCTAAATATGTTTTTCCTGTGAAAGATCTTCCGAAAACTAGATCGGGCAAAATAATGAGAAGAATTCTAAGGAGATTGTTTACAGGAGAGCCCTTGGGAGATTTATCAACCTTAGCTAATCCAGAAAGTGTTAAGGAACTGAGAGAGATTATAAGAAGTATTAAAGGTAAATAAGTTAATTAATATTTATTAATATAATGAAATCTAAAGCGTTTACTCTTATTGAGTTAACAATTGTTGTTTTAATTATTGCAATTTTAGCCTCTATTATTTTTGTAAGCTTGAATAAGTATAAAGGAAGCGCTAGAGATGCGAGAGCAAAGGAGAATATGAATCAAATAGGTATTTCAGCTGACAAGATTTATAATAACAAAGGAGTGTATAAAAGTGATCTTCTTTGTTGTTCTAGTGGATGTAATGATGAAGTAAGGACTAATTGTGAGGAAGTAAAGAAAATGACAGGGAGTTATCCTGATATTTACTCAGACGACGGAGAGAACTTTTGTGCAAAAGTGAAATTGAGCGATGGCAATTACTATTGTATAGATAGTGAAGGGGTGCGTGTTGAAGAAAGCTCTGTGATTTGTGCTCCTGGTGTTTATAAATGTAAGTAACGTAGTAGTAAAAAGATGAATAAAAAAACCAAAAAGATACTTTGGTTCGACCAAATTTCTATTAAAGATGTTCCTTTAGTGGGAGGGAAGAATGCTTCTTTGGGTGAGATGTATTCTAATCTTTTAAAGAGGGA
>CAZLLZ010000038.1:0-3476 GCA_964560945.1 uncultured Candidatus Saccharibacteria bacterium
ACTGGTTTATTAAAAGGGAAGAGAAAATTGTATCACCCGGATTGTCTATCAATTTTTAATCGAATTTTTGGTAAATAGTCCGGGTGATACAATGGTGAGAAAAAGAGAGATATATATTGTCACGATCCTTGCCGTGACAATAGCGGGAAATATTGCCATGGGAAGGATTATGGAGACGCTGGTGCCAACTATGGTGCTAACGATTCTCCTGGCTATGGCTTTCGCCCAGAAGAAGTGGGCGAAAACAACGAATTCTCCTCCTGATCTCCAGAAGAGAGGAGAATAAGAGGAGGATGAAGGGTCACTCTTCGCAGCCTTTGGCTGCGAAGAGGCAGTGTTCGAAACGGTCGGCGGCGGCCCGCCGCCTATCGGAGGAGTGTGTGACTAGTCTGTTCCCTTCTTCTTCCCTTTATCTTTTTTTATTTTCAAGTTACAAGTTTAGAATTAAAAAACTCTGGATTTAGATCCAGTTTTTAATTTACTTTAAGGCTAAATTATGATAATTTAGAAAAGAGAAATTTATGACAGAGGTCGAAGAAAAAATAGAAGAGTTAGAAAAAAGAATCCTCGCCTTAGAGGACTGTCTTTGATATTGAGGATAAAGAAAGAAGAATAAGGGCTTTAGAAAAAGAGATGCAAGAACCGGATTTTTGGAAGGACAGAGAGCAAGCTAAAGAAATTACAAAAATACTTAATGATTATAAAGAAGATATAGAGAACTGGGAAAAAATTATTAGAGAGTTTAATGAATTAAAAGAGATCTCTAAAATTATAGATGAGGGCGAGAAAGAAGAGTTTGAAAAAAAGATAAAGGAGTTTTTGCAGAAATTAGAAAGAGAAGAAATAAAAACTTTCCTCTCCGGGAAATACGACAAAGGAGACGCAATTCTTTCTATTATCTCTGGAGCTGGTGGTCAAGATGCTCAAGATTGGGTTTTCCTTCTTTCAAGAATGTATCAAAAGTATTGCCAGAGAAAGAGTTTTAATTGTAAAATCTTACACCAATCTTTTGGGGAGGGGATAGGTCCTGAAAGTAGGATTGGTTTGAAACAAATTTCAATGGAAGTTAAAGGACCTTACGCTTATGGTTTTTTAAAGAATGAAACAGGAGTTCATAGGCTGGTGAGAATATCTCCTTTTTCAGCAAAAAACTTAAGGCACACATCATTTGCTTTAGTAGAGGTTTTACCGAAAATTTCTAAAGAAGATATATTAAAAATTAATATTAAACCTGACGATATAAAGATAGAGTTTTATAAAGCTTCAGGTCCAGGAGGCCAGTATGTTAACAAGAGGGAAACAGCAGTAAGAGTCTGGCACATTCCCACGGGAATTTTTGCCTCCTGTCAATCTGAGAGATCGCAGGCCCAGAATAGGGAAAAAGCTATGGAAATTCTTTATGCTAAACTCTACAAATTAAAAGAAAAACAAATAGAGAAAGAGTTGGGTGAAATAAAAAAGAAAGATATTTCGCCTAGTTGGGGAAATCAGATTAGGAGTTATGTTTTTCACCCTTATAAATTAGTAAAAGATTTAAGGACAGGAGTAGAAGAAAGTAATATAGAAAAGGTTTTATCAGGTCAAATAGACAATTTCGTTGAAGCAGAAATAAGACTGAAAGATGTCAAATAAAATAATTACTTTTGAAAACGTATCAAAAATTTATCCTCCTAATACGGTTGCCTTAGATAATATTAATTTTTCAATAGAAGAAGGAGAGTTTGTGTCTTTAGTTGGAAAATCAGGTGCTGGAAAAACTACGATTTTAAAACTTGTTTTAGGAGAAGAGAAACCAACAAATGGGAAAGTTTTCTTTGATGGAATTGAGATAAACAAAATAAATTCATCAAAACTTCCTCTTTTGAGAAGAGAAATTGGGGTGATTTTCCAAGATTATAAACTTTTAGAAGCTAAAACTGTTTTTGAGAATGTAGCTTTTGCTATGGAGGTTATTGGAGCTTCTGATAAAGAGATAGAAAATGATGTCCCGAAAGTTTTAGAAATTGTGGGATTGTTAGGGATGGAGGATAAATTTCCAGCAGAATTGTCTGGAGGAGAAAAACAAAGAGTGTCGATAGCAAGAGCTTTAATTCATAGACCAAAACTTATTTTGGCTGATGAGCCGACGGGGAACCTTGATCCATATCATACAAGAGATATTATAAAGTTGCTTTTGAAAATCAATGAGTTTGGTACAGCAATAGTTTTAGCTACCCATGATAAAGAAATTATAAATAGTCTCTTAAGGAGAGTTGTTAGTTTGAGAGATGGAAAGATAATTAGAGATGATGAAAAAGGTAGATTTATTCTGTAAAAAATTATGAAACCAATTTTTAGAAGAATAATTTCTTGGGGGACAAAAGAGATATCACGAAACAAAGGAGTTTTTTTAACAACTCTTTTTATTGTTTTGTTAGGGACAACAATTGTAGGATCTCTTTTTCTTTTAAAGGGGGTAACAGATTACACGGTAAATTTGTTAGAAAGTAAGGCTGATGTTACAGTTTTCTTTGGTAAGGAGACGAAAACAGAGGAAATAGCAAAGTTTAAAGATGAAATTTCTCAAATTCCAGAAATAAAGGATGTGCAATTTATTTCTAAAGAAGAAGCTCTTAAAAAATTTAAAGAAAATCATAAATCAGAACCTGATATTCTTAAGTCTCTTGAAGAAATAGGGGAAAATCCATTTTTACCTCATTTAGATATAAAAGCTTCGAATGTTTCTCAGTATGAAAAGATAATTAGTTTTATACAGATGAATCCTATAAAAGAAGAAGTGGAGAAAATTGATTATTATCAAAACAAGACTCTTATTAGCAGAATTTTTTCTATTTCAAAAAATATTAAATTCATCTATAGCATTCTTATTCTTGTTTCTATTATTTTGATTATTTTAGTAGTTTTTAATACTGTAAGACTTGCCGTTTATGATTTAAGGGAAGAAATATCTATTATGAGATTAGTGGGAGCCTCAAACTGGTTTATTAGAGGACCGTTTGTTATAGAAGGAGTAATTATAGGTTTTATATCTTCGTTAGTAGCTATAATCCTTACAGGTATAATTTCCTATTTTCTTACCCCTAAGATAATGTTTTTTATCCCTGGATTTAATCTCTTTGATTACTTTAGAGTTCATATCATTTTTCTTTCTGGAATAGAATTAATCTTTGGGGTAGGAATTTCTGCTCTCTCGAGCTTGATTGCGGTGAGAAAATATCTAAAAATATAAGATATTGCGGGGTCGTCTAATGGTAGGACGCAGGGTTCTGGCCCCTGTAATCTAGGTTCGAGTCCTAGCCCCGCAGCCAGAAAATATCTAAAAATAAATAGTGATTGATAGATGAATATTTGTTTTTTTAATCTTATCAATGGGCTATCAGGGAAGAACTATCTGTTAGACAAGGCAATGATTTTTTCGGCCAAGTATCTTATTTTTCTTGTTCCTTTATTTCTTATTTATCTTTTTTTTCAAAAGG
>CAZLLZ010000039.1:0-3408 GCA_964560945.1 uncultured Candidatus Saccharibacteria bacterium
ATAGGCGCTTCAATTCTTATTGGATGGGCCGCTAGCGCAAGAGCCAAATTATTAGAAAGAGAGGTAATTTTAGACAGCTTTATTCCTTCGGCAGGTTTCAGAGTATATTGAGTAACAGTAGGGCCAACATTAACCTCTCTCATATCTACAGGTATCCCAAAATTCTCTAAAGTTTTTCTTATTAACTCCATATTTTGCTTTATATCTCCAGTAAGAGGAGTGCCTTGATCTTTTTCTAACAAATCAAGCGAAGGAAAATTATATGGAGTCTTTAATGAGTCTTTTAGTGCAAGAGGCTTTTTTCCTTTAGCAATTGGGATTTTAATTGGTTTTTTAATTATCTTCTCAGGAAAAGATAATTTTCTGTCTAAGATAGATTGCTTTTTTACCTCTAGCTTCTTCTCCTTTTTTTCTTCTTTCCTTTCCTTTGCTTCTTGGGCTTTTCTCTTTTCTAAAAATGGATGTAAAACAATTAAGAAAGAAATTAAAATGATAATTAAAAAAACAAAAAAATTAATAATTCTGTTAAAAAATCTCAAAAAGGGATAGGAAAGAATAAAACCTAAAATACCTCCCGTCCTAGGGTGCCAAGAAGAAGCGACTCCCGATATTCCTATTATAAAAAGAGTAACAAGTAAAATTAGAAGAGGCCATTTCTTTCGAAAAGAAGTTATTCCAAAAAAAGAGAAAAGAGATATTCCTATAAAAATCAAAGGTAAAAAGAAAAAAGAGATACCCATAAAATACATTCCTCCTTTTAAAATATATTCCCCTCCTTTACCAGCTAAATTAAAAAAACTAAGCCCTATCAAAAGGGCAAAAAAAATCATTATTAAAGAGAAAGTCCATCTCTTAACCGGATCAGGAACTAATTTTCTCTTTGATTTTTCCCCTCCTCTTTTTACTTTCTTACTTGTTTTGTTTTTCTTTCTCATTCTCTTTTTGAGATTCCTCAAAACCTGTACCTGCCGGAACCAACTTCCCAATAATTACATTTTCCTTCAATCCTCTTAGCTTATCTTCTTGTCCTTCGAGGGAGGCTTTAATTAGAACTCTTGATGTTTCCTGAAAAGATGCTGATGAAAGAAAGCTATCTGTCGTAAGAGCTACTTTTGTAATTCCTAAGACTAATTCTTTAGCTGTGGCAGGTTTTTTCCCTTCTTTCTTCACCTTCTCGTTTTCCTCTAAAAATTTTTCTTTAGGAACAACCTCTCCTGGAATAAAGTCTATATCTCCTTCACTCTTTATTCTCACACGAGAAAACATCTTTTTTACAATCACTTCAATATGCTTATCGTGAATATTTACTCCTTGAGAAGCATAGACTTTCTGAATCTCATTTATAATATACCGCCAGGTTTCTTCCTTTCCTCTTATCCTTAAAAGTTTCTTTAGATCAAGAGGCCCAGTAGAAAAAGGTTGTCCTTTCTTAATTTTATCACCTTTTTTCACCAAAATCTTATTAAAGGGATGAATTTTATACTCGACTTCTTTTTTAGCCCCTTTTACACCTTCATATTTTACTTTTACTATCCTCTTTTCTTCATTTAAATCTACTATTTCCCCGTCAGATATGGCTATCTCTGCTTCAATACTTGGATGTCTAGATTCAAAGACCTCTTCTGCCCGAGGAAGACCCTGAGTAATATCTCCTCCTCCGGCCACTCCTCCTGTATGGAAAGTTCTTAATGTAAGCTGTGTTCCCGGCTCTCCAATTGATTGAGCAGCTATTACACCCACGGCTTCCCCCAATCTTACTACTTTATTACTACCCATATCCCAACCATAACATTTCTGACAAACCCCTCTTTTCGACTTACAAGTAAGAGGGCTTCTTACATTTACTTCTTCCACCCCTTCCTTTAAAATTTCCTCTGCTTTTTCCCAATCTATAACTTCGCCTTTTTTCACTATTATCTTTCCCTTCTTAGTTTTTACATCTTTTAAAACAAACCTTCCTACAATTTTAAATATGAAACTTTCATTAGACTCTTCTGCATCCGATTTTCTCACAACAATCCCTTTTGTATCTCCACAATCTTCTTCTGCTACAATAACATCTTGAGCCACATCTACCAGTCTCCTCGTAAGATAACCTGCTTTTGCTGTTCTTAGTGCTGTGTCAACAGTTCCTTTTCTTGCTCCATGAGTAGAAATGAAATACTCGAGGACATCCAAACCCTCCTTATATGAATTCTTTACTGGTAATTCTATAATTTGACCTAAAGGATTTGCTACCAACCCCTTCATTCCACACATTTGCACAGGCTGAATCCAAGACCCTCTCGCTCCTGAATCCACCATAGAAAATACAGGACCTAAAGGAGGAAGGGTTTTCTTCACTAAATCCTCTATTCTTGTCTTTGCCCTCTGCCAAACTTCTATGACCTGATTTCTCTTCTCTTCTTTAGAAAGAAGTCCTCTTTTGTAATTCCGTTCGATTTCAGCTACTTCTTTTTCTGACTCCTTTATTATTTTTTTCTTTTCTTTTGGAATTATTAAATCCTCCATTCCCCAAGTCATCCCAGACTTTGTAGAAAACTCATACCCAATTTCTTTTATCTTATCGAGATAAACCTCCGGATTAGGCACATTCATTTTTCCAATGAAGTAATTAATAATTTTTGAAAGTTCCTTAGAACCAATAAGCTTATTTTGAAAAGGAATACCCTTAGGTAAAGCCTCGTTGAAAATAATCCTCCCAACAGTTGTCTCCACAAGCTCACCTGCCATTAACACTTTGATTTTTGCTCTTAAATCTGTATATCCCATTTCCCAAGATAACTTTGCTTCCTCCTTCGAGGAAAAAACTTTCCCTTCTCCTTTAGCGCCTTCTTCTATATTTGTCATATAATAACATCCCAAAACAATATCCTTCGAAGGATTAACAATTGGCAAACCCGTAGCGGGTTTCAACAGATTTTTAGAAGAAAGCATTCTTTCTTTAGCTTCCAACTGAGCCTCTTGAGAAAGAGGCAGAAAGACTGCCATTTGGTCTCCGTCAAAATCTGCATTAAAAGCTCGACAAACAAGAGGATGAATTTGAATAGCTTGTCCCTCTATCAAAATTGGCTGAAAAGCTTGGATGCTTAATCTATGAAGTGTAGGAGCTCTGTTTAAAAGAACAAATTTATCTTTTACTACCTCCTCTAAAATTTCCCAAACCTCATCTCCCTCCTTTTCAATAAGCCTTGAAGCCCCCTTAGTATTAAAAGCTAATTCTCTATCTAAAATCCCTTTAATAACAAATGGTTTGAAAATCTCTAAAGCCATTCTTTTAGGAAGCCCACATTGATAAAGACTAAGCTGAGGCCCAACAATAATCACTGCTCTTCCTGAATAATCTACTCTCTTTCCTAAAAGATTTTGTCTAAACCTTCCTTGCTTTCCTTTAAGCATATCAGCTAA
>CAZLLZ010000040.1:0-3244 GCA_964560945.1 uncultured Candidatus Saccharibacteria bacterium
GAATGCCGAACGCCAAAGGCTAACCAAAGAGGTATTACATAAAGTGGAAGAAAGGCTTAGGAGTTTAGATATTGGTCTTGACTATGAGAAAATAAACGACCTAGATTTTTATCCGGCTGGTTTTAGAATTATTTCTCTTTTAGTTATAAAAGAGGTGTGTAATCTTTCAGAGGATGATATTAAAAGTCTTTGTTTCTTACAGCCAAAATTTTCTTTAGTTGTAAAGATATTTGCGAGGTTTCTTCTATCTCCTAGAAAAGCTTTAGAACAAACTTCTAAATTTTGGCGGGAATACTTCACCGTTGGAGATTTAATTTTGAAGGAGTTTAACGAGAAAGAAGGATATATTATTTTCCAACTTAAAAATTTTAAGATCCATCCACTTTACTGTAAATGTTTAGAGGGTTACATAAAGGGTATTGTAGAGATGATAGTAAGAAATGAAAAAGTTGAATGTAGGGAAACAAAATGCGTATTTAAAGGTAATCCATATCATGAATTTTTAGTCCAATGGCCAGTGAAGAAAAAATAAATCTCTTGTTGGAAGATTATAATCTTCTAGAAAGATATCTAGAAAATCTTTTTAAGTTTATGCCTCTTCCTACAGCTCTTTTAAGCCCATTAGAGGTAGTTTTGGAATTTAACCCGGCATTTGAAAAGATATCAGGGTATTCCCTAGAAGAAATAGTGGGTTTAAATGTAAAAAAACTTTTCAAGGAATCAAGGATAAAAAGAATACTCAAGGAAGCATCTCGGAAGGGGTTTATTAGAGGTAAAGAAATAAATTTGGTTAATAAAAGAGGAAAAGAAATTCCCGTTTCTATTTTTATTAGCGTGAGAAAAGTAAGAGCAGGGAGAGGAGGGTATTTTATAAGCCTTTTTGATCTAAGAGAAGTTAAAAGACGAGAAAGAAAGTTGTTAGAGTTGAAGAATACATTAGAGATTCGAGTGAAGGCAAGAGAAGAAGAATTAAAAGAGTTAGCCAAAGAACTTGAAAGAAGGATCAGAGAAAGGAAAAGAGAAATAGAAGAAAGAATAAAACAGTTAGATAAAATTAGAAAACTGATTGTTGAAAGAGAGTTGAAGATGATAAAACTAAAGAAAGAAAACAGGTTGTTAAGAGAGAAAATAGAAAGACTGGAACAAATTTATTATGAAAGAGAAAATGTTTCTTATTCTAGATTCTAATTCAATTCTTCATAGGTCTTTTCATGCCCTTCCTCCGTTTGTGAATTCTAAGAGAGAACCAACAGGAGCTATCTATGGGTTTCTTTCAATATTATGGAAGATAATAAATAAAGAAAAACCAGATTTTATAGCTGCTTGTTTTGACAGTGCAGGGCCTACCCTAAGACACAAAGAGTTTAAAAAATATAAAGCAAAAAGACCCCCGCTAGATCCAAAATTAGGGGCTCAGATTGAAAAAACAAAAGAGTTACTAAAAATTTTAAGCATTCCAGTTTTTGAGAAAGAAGGATTAGAAGCTGATGATATAATTGGAATTATTTCTAATAAAATTTTGAGAAAACAAATTTATCCCAAAATTAAAGTAAAGATTGTTACGGGAGATAGAGATCTTTTCCAGCTTATAGATAAAAACGTTTCGGTTCTTTTCATGAAAACAGGTGTAAAAGATTTTATTGAATATGATTCGGAGAAAGTGAGAGAGGAATACGAGGGAATCCGTCCAGAGCAGATACCGGATTTTAAAGCTTTAAGAGGTGATCCATCAGATAATATTCCTGGTGTTACAGGAATTGGTAGAAAAACAGCAATTTCTCTCTTGAAGGAATTTAAAGGGATAGAGGATATTTATTCAGCACTTCATTCAAAGTCTGATAAGGTAAATGGAATAAAAGAAACAATAAGAGAGTTATTGATTAATCAAGAAAGTCAGGCTTTTTTAAGTAAATCTTTGGCTAATATTAGAAAAGATGATAATTTGGAGTTTAGGGTGGATGATTGCAAGTGGGGAAACTATGATAAGAATAAATTTATAGTGGCTCTTTCGGATTTAGGTTTTAAAAGTTTGATAAAACGTTTCTTTTCAAACACTGAAAAGGATAAAAGGTTAGATCGTAGTAAACAGGCTAATTTATTTACAGATTAAAATTGTAAAAATAATGGAGGAATCTATTAAAAATTATATTCAAGAAATTGACAGACCAAACAAGGGGAGGTTAATAGTAATCTTTTCATTTATTGTCTTTGTTCTTTTCGCTCCCCGTCTTTTTAAAATAAATCTTCCAGGCGTGGTTCTCCTAGAAATGTTGTTTTGGTTTTTAGAGTCTTATCTTGTCTTTGATATCACAAAGTACCAAAAGACAATTTTAAGGGTGAAATTTCTTACTTACTTTCAGTTTATTTTTGATCTTTTTGCTTTAACAATCTTATTATATTTTATTGGACCCATTGGATGGATTGCACCTATTTTCTATATCTTTACAATTACCTATTCTGGATTTTATGCCTCCCGTAAGTGGAGATGGATTATAACTATTTTAGCAGGAATATTATACGGGGGGTTAGTTACCGTAGAATATTTCAATATTCTTCCCTATAAAGGAATTTTCCCGGAAGAAAACCTTTTACATTATGACTCTTATGCTTTTAGTACAGTGTTAACTGTTTTTTTGTTTTTCTTTTAACCTCTTGGACACTAGAGATATTTGCAGAGAGGCTCACAAGAAGAAAGGAGGAGCTAGAAGAACTTATGGCGCGCCTAGAATCTAAAGTAAAAGAAAGGACAAAGGAACTAGAACAAAAGAGACTTGGGTTAGAAGAGGAAATAAAAAAGAGAACCAAAACTCTTCAAGAAAAAACTAAAGACTTAGAAAAAACCCAAAAAGCTCTTTTGAATATTCTAGAAGATGTAGAGGAGGCACGAGCAAGAATAGAAGAAGAGAGAGATAAGACATTGGCTATTATTAGAAGTTTTACAGATGGGTTATTAGTTTTTGATAAGAATAATGTGCTTATAGAAATGAATAGAGAAGCAGAGAGTCTATTAAGTTTAATGAAAGAGAAAATATTAGGCAAGCGTATAAACGAAATAAGTGAGTTAAAAGAGGTAGAACCTGTTATGAAAGAAGTTTTTGATGGGAAGGAAATTTTAGAAGTGAAAAGAAAAGATATTTCTGTTTCAAAAGATAGAATATTAGAAGTTACGACGGTTCCTTTCTTTAGTGAGAAAGAGGGGAAGAAAGAAAAAGAGGGTTTTTTGATTGTCCTGCATGATATTACT
>CAZLLZ010000041.1:0-2771 GCA_964560945.1 uncultured Candidatus Saccharibacteria bacterium
CTATTTACTCTCCCATTATTGAAAAGATAGAAATTATAAAAAGAGGGAAAGTAAGAAGAGCTAAACTTTACTATCTAAGAAAAGCTATTGGGAAGAAAGCAAAAGTAAAAGAAAAGAAATAAGCCCAGGTGGCGGAATTTGGTATACGCGGCGGCTTGAGGAGCCGTGCTCCTTATGAGCGTGCGGGTTCGAGTCCCGCCCTGGGCACAAAAAAAAGCGTCACTTGGGACGCCATTTATATTTCTTTATCTCTGAAATAATGTGCTTAGCAAAATCCGGGTTCTCTTCTATAATATTTCCTGTTACGATAATATCTGCCCCTGCTTTTATCTTCTCTTTTGCAAGTTCCGGTGTTTTTATTCCTCCTCCAACTATTATAGGAATATCAACCCTTTCCTTTATTGCTCTTATCATAGAACTTGGTACTGTTTTTGATGCTCCTGATCCTGCCTCGAGATAGAGGAAATCAAACCCCACGAACTTAGCAAATAAAGCTAGCTCTACAGCCTTTTCCTTATCTTTTTCTCTAATAAGTCTTGCCTTTCCTTTTTTTCCTACTCTTTGGCCTGGCTCAAAAACCAAGTATGCGGTGGAAATCGGTTGAATTTTAAGTTTCCCTATAATTGATGCTCCCTTTGCTGGCTCCCCAACAACATATCTTAAGTCTTTAGAGTTTAAAAGGCTTAAGAAAAGAATTGCATTAGCATATCTTGAAATATAAGCTACACTCGAAGGAAAAAGAATTACCGGAACCTTTACTCTCTTTTTTATTAACTCTACTGTTAAATCTAGCTTTTCTTGCTTCACTTTATAGGAACCTCCCACTAAAATTGCATCCGTGCCAAATCTCTCTGCACTCCTTGCAAGCTCTGAAGCCTTTTCTGGGCTTTGCTCAGCAGGATCAATTAGAGTAAAATGTAACCTCTCCCCTTTTTTCAACTTTCTCATTAGATATTTCTTTACTCTCATCTCTAAACACCTCCGAAAAGAAACCCCAAAATAGCAATTAGTGCCCCATACTTCATTATTCTCTTTGCCGAAGATGACCAAAGCACTGCTAAATTAATAGAAACTTTTGCCCGGTTGCTAATAAAATCACTCAGCAACAATCCTACCCATAGTACAATAATTGAATAAGCTATTAAAGCATCGGCGATAATGATTAGAATTGCGTATGTTTTTCCCACTATTACTAGTCTCACAGGTACTATACTTAAAACTAAGGCTACTGTAATAAAGACTGTTGATACCATTACAGAATTCGGTATCCCTATTCTCATCGGAAGTGTATATTTTTCCCCTCTGTCTCCATATATATCTTCTATATCCTTCACAATTTCTCGCCCCAAAATTAAAGAGAAAGACATTACTGTCAGTATCATTACTATAAAAGGAACACCTCCTGCCGCTAGGGATCCAAAGAGAAAAGTTGATGCTGTTAGATAAGAAATCATTACATTTCCTATGAAACCTCTTCGTTTCTTCCCCCACCATGAATACAAAACAAGGAAAACAGAGTTAATCAAAGCAATCAAAAAACATTTCCAATTTATTACAAAAGTACTCGTCACCCCAAAGTAGAACAGGAAAGCTGATATCTCTTTCGCACCCAACGGAGTAAGCATCTTTTTTACAAGGGGTCTTTCTGGGTGAACCTTTTTATCTATTTTCACATCAAAGAAATCATTTATTGCATTTCCCCCACCGGTAATAAGAAATCCCGCAATCATCGCTAATAATAAACTCTCTATGTTACTGAAATTATAGTTCGTTGAAAGAGAATATCCTACAAGAATCGCTAGAGAAACCATCAGACAGTTTAACGGCCTTATCAATCTCAAAAACCCTCCTATCTTTTTTCTTATCTTCATTCTTTTCACCTCCTTATTCAATTTTTAAACAGCCCTTTATAAAATACATCTTGAAACAACTTCTGTCAACCAAAAAACCGGCATATAGCCAAAAGTGTACCGCAAAAAGCCTTTAGCAAATAAGAGACTGCCAAATTAATTCATTCTGATATCCTCGTTTTTAAAAATCTGTACAAGCGAGCCCCTGCTTAGCTTTAAAGAGTCTAAAGAAATTATCCTAAAACTTGTTTCCTCAAATTTAATATCCATACTCACCAAACTGTCATTCACTTCTATCTGCTATCCTTTTGTCAACTTCTTACCAAATCACTAAGTCAATTGATTTATTATCATCATCAAAAGAAACTCCCTTACTTTTATCTCTAACTTCAGATTTTCTTTCTTAAAATTCTCCATTACCCCCCACACACAAAGAGTAGCCGCAAGGAATACCGTAATCGCAATCGCTTCTATTATCCACAAAATAACCTTTTTCTCACTATCCACCTCATCGCCACCTATTTTCTAAAATCTTTGCACTATTCTGTTAATATCTTAAAAACAACATCCTTCTTCTCTCTTGACTTTAGAGAATAATGCTGAGTTAGCCTCTTCGCCTCCTTAATAATTGTCTCATCTACCCTTCCTTTTCCATAATTTCTTATTAATGTGAGTGGTCCCGGATAATTCTCCATTTCTATCAAGATATCTTTTTCTTTAGCTAGTTTTCTTATTCTCTCGTTCTCTTTTCTATCTCTTCCCACAATAACCTTCACTCTACCTTTCCAAAAGTGCCTTCCTACTTTTAAAAGCTCAACATCATTCCCTTGAAAATCAGGATATTTTTCTAAAAGCTCTTTTAGTCTCTTGCTGAATTCAAGATCTGTTAGAAGACAACCCCCAGAGGGCGCGGGATAGTTT
>CAZLLZ010000042.1:0-2567 GCA_964560945.1 uncultured Candidatus Saccharibacteria bacterium
GAGGGATATCTTTTTGAACCTTCTGCAGAAGATATCTTAGATTTTTTTGAAAAAGAAATTATTGCAGCCCTCTTTAATCAATGTCTTTTAGAGCACCAACTCTCAAGATATGCTAGCCGGGTAATATCTATGTATAGAGCAAAGGAAAATGCTAAAAAGGTAGAAAGAGAATTAAAAATAATAGAAAAAAGAATAAAAAGGCAAATAGAAAGTAAGGAGCAGATTGAATTATTTTCTAAATTAATCTATGAATCATAAAATTTCTCACACAGGGAAAATAGTTTCCATTCAAGAAGTTGTTGTTAAAGTAGAATTTTTCAATGCAGAATTATCTTTGGGAGAAATATTGATTTCAGAAGAAAATCCCAAAGTAAAATTAGAAGTAGTAAGTGCTTTAGGGAATCATTTATTCTCTTGTATCGCCCTCTCTGGCTCTAGATATTTCTACAGAGGAATGAGAGTTGTAAAAACAGGAACCCTTCTCAGAGTTCCTGTGGGGAAAGAATTATTAGGAAGAGCTCTCGATTTATTTGGTAACCCTATAGACAAGAAAGAATCTTTAAAAGTCAAAGAAATGAAAGAGATACCTCTAACCTCTCCTCATTACTTAGAAACTTCTCTAAAAAAAGAAACCATTGAAACTGGAATTAAGGTTGTTGATTTTTTTACCCCCCTAATAAGAGGAGGAAAATTAGGAATATTTGGAGGGGCTGGTTTAGGAAAAACCGTTCTTCTCTTAGAACTAATGCATAACATTGCTTTCCATCAAAAAGACATCATTATCTTTGCTGGTATCGGAGAGAGAATAAGAGAAGCTCAAGAGCTTTATGAAACCTTAGAAAGAAATAATGTGCTTCCTTCCACAATCCTCTTTTTTGGACAAATGAACGAAACACCCGCTGTAAGATTTAAAATTGGGTTTTCAGCAGCAACAGTAGCAGAATATTTTCGAGATAAAGAAAAAAGGAATATCCTCTTTTTCATAGATAACACCTACAGATTTATACAAGCAGGAAGTGAACTTTCTACCCTTTCTGGAAATTTACCATCTGAAAGAGGATACCAACCTACAATGGGCAGTGAAATTGGATCATTACAAGAAAGACTTATTTCTACAAAAGAGGGTACTATAACCTCAGTACAAGCTGTCTATGTACCAGCTGATGACATGACGGATCCAGGGGTTCAAGCTACTGTTCCCTACTTTGATTCCTCAATCGTCTATTCAAGGGAAGCTTACCAAGAAGGAAGACTGCCAGCTATAGATATTCTATCTTCATCCTCTTCTGTGGTCAGCCCGGATATTATCGGAGAAGAACATTACCAAATTCTTATCGAAGCTAAAAAAATTCTCGAAAGATACCAAGAGCTCCGGAGAATCATTTCTATCGTAGGAGAAGCTGAATTATCTTGGGAAGACAGAAAAATCTATCACCGAGCCAGAAAAATTTTAAATTTTATGACCCAAGATTTCTTTGTGGTTTCGGATCAAACAGGAAAAAAAGGAAAATACGTAAAAAGAGAGGAAACTATATTAGGAGTAAGAGCAATACTAAATGGCCAGCTTGATAACATTGCTGATGAAAAATTAATAAATACAGGAAGTTTAAAAGATATTAAAAATGAATGAAGAAAAAGAGGAAGTTCTTAATGTAAAACTGTTCTGGCTTCCTATCATCAAAGAAATTTCTTTTCAAGGGAAAGCAAAATCTGTCTCATCGAAAAATACTTTAGGAGATTTTGATATCTTACCCAAACATACAAATTTTATCACTCTTATTTTTGAAAAGTTAACTATTGTTACTCCGGATAGACAAAAAATCACCTATCAATTCAAAAGGGGTGTCTTAGAGGTAAGTAAAAATAAGGTAAATATATTTCTAGGAATCTAAGAAGAAAAAATATTTTTAATCCTTTGCGTTATCTCTTCTAACCCAAAATTAGATTTTATTAAATAATCTTTAGCTCCTGAATCAAGAGCTTTTTTTATTTCATCATCTTGACCAAGATTAGACAAAACAATAACTGGAATAGAAGAGAACTTAGAATCCTTTTTCATATTAAGAAGAAATTCATAACCATCCATTCCTGGAAGGATAAGGTCTAATAAAACTAAATCTACTTTTTCCTCATTTAGTTTCTTTAATCCTGTTTCTCCATCTGTTGCTTCTTCCACTTTAAAACCCTCTTCTCTTAATCTCTGAGAAAGAAGAGATCTTAGTATTTCCTCATCTTCTATTAATAGAATTTTTTTATTCATTTTACAGGTAAAGTGAAGTAGAAAGTAGTTCCTCTTCCTTCTTCTGATTCAAACCAAATTTTCCCTTTATGAGCTTCAATAATATTTTTAGCAATATATAGGCCTATACCATTTCCCTCGGTTTGGGCCTTCATTGCATTAGATCCCCTAAAAAACTTCTTAAAAATACTATTTTTTTCTTTCTGGGGAATTCCAATTCCTGTATCCGAAATAGAAAGCTTAACTTCTTCCCCATCCGACATTATATTTACGCTCACCATCCCTCCTGGAGGACTATATCTTATTGCATTGTCGAGAAGATTCTGAA
>CAZLLZ010000043.1:0-1979 GCA_964560945.1 uncultured Candidatus Saccharibacteria bacterium
CGCAATCTCAGAAGCTAATCTTCCTAAAACCTTTCCTTTCGCATCAATTATATGGGTTTCTCTTTTTATTTGTTGAGCCATATTATTTTATCAATTCAACTATTGCTATTTGAGCTCCGTCAGATTTTCTTCTTCCTTTTCTAATAATCCTTATATAACCCCCATTTCTACTTTTATACCGAGGAGCTATCTCATTAAATAATTTATTAACTGACTTTTTGGGAAGATATTCTAAAAGAATCCTTCTAGAGGCTACATCTCCCTTTTTTGCTCTTGTGATATACCCTTCTACCAAAGAAGAAACTTCCTTTGCCTTAGCAAGAGTCGTTTCAATTCTTTCCTTGTCAACTAGTGAAAAAGCAAGAGATTTTTTAAGCAATCTCCTTTGGTCTTTCTTTCGATGAAATTTTCTTCCTTCTTTTTTTTTCCTCATTTTTTAGGCTTAGAAGTTTTCTCTTTCTTGCTCTTACCCTGTTTACTCTTTGCTTCTCCTTTCTTCTCTTTCGGCAACTCAAATATCCCCGATATTCTAGAAAAGTGATTAACAAGAATTTGATTAGCCTTATAAAAAGCTTCCTCCGGGGAGATAGTACCATCCGTTTCTATTTCCATTATTAACTTGTTAAAATCTGTTCTCTCTCCCACTCTCATATTCTCCACCTTAAAGGCCACTTTTTTAACCGGAGAATAAATCGCATCTAATTGAATTTCTCCTATTTGAAGCTTCTCCTTTTTTCTTCTCTCTACAGGTTCATAGCCCAACCCTTTTTCTATTTCTATTTCCATTTCTAAAGAAGACTTAGGTTCTGTAAGAGTAGCTATATGCTGATCTTTGTTAACTAATTCTACCTGAGAAGGAAGAGTAAAATCTTTTCCTTTAATCTCTTTTTTCCCTTTAACTTTTAAAACAGCTTTTTGCTTATCCTCTGTAAACATCTTAAATCTTAGCTTTTTTAAATTAAGAAGAATTAGTAAAGTATCTTCTAAAACCCCTGGAATTGTAGAAAATTCGTGAGATACTCCTTTAATTTTCACTCTCGTAATCGCTGCTCCAGGAATAGAAGAAAGCAAAACTCTTCTCAGAGCATTGCCTATTGTTAACCCATACCCTGGATATAACGAATCTATTTCAAAAATCCCAAAATTCTGACCTTTTTTCTCAACTAGCTTTGCATTAAATAAATTTAAAATTTTTTCTTTCATATTTTTATATTATTTTGAATAAAACTCAAAAATTTTTGAGATCGACTCTACAGGGGGAGCTGTTTCTTCTAAACTAGGTTCCCCTTTTATCTCAATAATTAAATTTTTTTTATCCACTGAAATCCATGAAGGAGGTTTATAATCTTTTAGCCTTTGCATTACTTCTTGAAAGATCTTCTTCTTTTTCGAATTATCTTTTAGCTCAATCCTGTCCCCTTTTCTCACCTCAAAAGAAGGAATATCTACGCTTCTACCATTCACAGCAAAATGACTATGAGAAACCATTTGTCTTGCTTGTCCTCGTGAAACCGCTATCCCAGACCTAAATACAACATTATCTAACCTCTTCTCCAGTTTCCTTATCAACTCCTCTTCCAAATTTCTCTTTTTAGGAGAATTTTTTGTTAAAACCTCTATTACATAACTCTTAAATTGCTTTTCTCTAACATTATACCATTTTCTCAATTTCTGCTTTTCCTTTAATTCTCTAGCATATTCTGAAAAACCTCCCGATCTTCTCTTACCTCTCTGTCCTGGAGGATAAGGCCTTTTAACCATTGGACATTTCGGACTTAAACATTTCTCTCCTTTCAGAAAAAGTTTTATACCTAACCTTCTACATATTTTACATTTTGGTTCTGCCATCCTTATACTCTTCTCGGTTTAGGTGGCCGACATCCATTATGAGGAATCGGCGTTATATCTTTTATAGAAATAATGTTAAAACCTTGATTACCAAAAAATCTAAGAGCAGAATCTCTTCCCGCCCCTATTCC
>CAZLLZ010000044.1:0-1603 GCA_964560945.1 uncultured Candidatus Saccharibacteria bacterium
AAGGAAAAATTGTTTCAAAAGTAGAGAAAGAAGGAGACATTTTTAAGGTAGAGACACAGGGAGGTAAACTTTATTTAGGAAAAACAGTAATTGTTACTTCTGGAGCTGATCCCCGTCCTTTAGAAGTTCCTGGAGAGAAGGAGTTTATTGGAAGAGGAGTTTCTTATTGTGCAGTATGTGATGCTCCTTTTTATAAAGAAAAAACAGTGGCAGTTATTGGTGGGGGAGATGCAGGTTTTGAAGCAGCTATTGCTCTTTCTGAGTGGGCAAAGAAAATATATATTTTGGAGTTTAATCCTGAGATAAAAGCTGATGAAACGAATCAAAAGAGAGTGAGAGAGGTAGGAAAAGTAGAAGTTATCACTAATGCCGCCTTGAAAAAAATAAATGGTCATCAAATGGTAGAGGGTATTGAATATGAGGATAGAAAAACAGGCAAACTAAAAGAATTAAAGTTAGATGGTGTTTTTGTTGAAATAGGAAATCAACCAGCTAACTCTTTTTTAAGAGGTCTTGTTGATTTTTCAAATAGAGATGAGATAATCATTGACCCTTGGACATGTGCTACAAAAACTCCGGGTCTTTTTGCAGCCGGTGATGTAACAAATGTAAAAGAAAAACAAATCGTTATTGCTTGCGGGGAAGGAGCAAAAGCTGCTTTGTTTGCTTACCGATATCTAAAGAGTAGATTACAATAAGGACTTATATATTTTTAAGAGATTTTTAGCTTGCTTTTCTTCAGTGAAAAGTTGAGCGATTTGATGCGATCTTTTTGAAAAATTATTCCAGGTATTTTTATTATTAAGAATCTCTAAGATTTTTTTAGCAAATAAATCAGGATTAGCCTTCCTTATAAGGAAGCAATTTTTATTTTCTTCTACAATATTAGTAAAAGCTTCATCTCTTAGAGCAACAATTGGTAAACCACACGCTTCAGCTTCTAAAATAACAATTCCCTGAGTATCCGTAAGAGAAGTAAAGAGAAAAATATCAGAGCCTTGATAATAAAAAGGCATATCTTTATGAGGGATAGATCCCGTGAAGATAACTTTATCTTTTATCCCGGCCCGAGAAATTCTTTCTTTCAACTTTTTAATGTAGGGGTTTGTAGAAAGAGCAGGGCCTACTAAGAGCAAAATAACGTTATCTTTTTTCTTTGAGAGTTTAATAAAAGATTCTAAGATGAAGTGAATGTTTTTTTCCTCTACAATTCTGCCAGCATAAATAAGAATTTGAGTATCTTGAGAGATGTTTAACTTCTTTCTAAGTTTTCCTCTTGCGCTTTTATTTGTCTTAAAGAAGTCTGTATCTATCCCCGTGGGGAGAATTTCAACTCTCTTTTTTACCCCATAACTCTTTAACATCTTTTTTATTTTTGGCGATGGAGCAATAACTAGATCTGATAAATTGGAAAACCAAGTTGACCAGACTCTAGCTAAATAAGGAGTAATTAGAGATTCCTTGAGGTAGAATTTAGCGTATTCGGAATAGAGGGTATGATGAGTATAAACTAAAGGGATGTCTTGGTGGGAAGCAATATATTTTCCGAAGAATCCCATATTGAAAGGAGAGTGAGCATGGCATATATCAAGTTTTAGGGCGA
>CAZLLZ010000045.1:0-1579 GCA_964560945.1 uncultured Candidatus Saccharibacteria bacterium
AAGTATCTTATTTTTCTTGTTCCTTTATTTCTTATTTATCTTTTTTTTCAAAAGGAAAAAGGAAGAAGAGATTTTATCTTTATTCTCTTTACTTTAGCTATTTCTTTTGTTGCCTCTCTAATCTTTTATTTTTTTTATTTTCATCCCCGTCCTTTTATGGTAGATATAGGTAATAAGTTAATTTCTCATAAACCAGAGACGTCTTTTCCGAGTAACCATACTCTTTTAGTTGCTTCTTTTTCATTCTCGCTCTTTATTTTAAAAAGATACAAAAGCGCTTTATCTTTCTTTCTTTTAGCCATTCTTGTTGGTTTTGCCAGGGTGTTTTGTGGGGTTCATTTTCCATTTGATATCATAGGAGCTTTTGTAATTGGGCTGACAGGGAATTTAACAGCTTTTATCTTAAGAAAAAAGTTTGATAAAATCTATAATAAATTTTTAGTGAAACTTTTAAATAAAATTTCTTAATGGTTTCTTTTTTTTGGAATATTATCTCTCAAATAGTCTCTTATGTTTTTTCCTTTGGTTATTTAGGAGTCTTTCTCTTAATGTTTTTAGAGGGCTCTTTTTTCCCATTTCCTTCAGAAGCTGTTATGATTCCGGCAGGTTTCTTTGCTTCTTTAGGAAAGATGAACTTCTTTTTAGCTATCTTAGTGGGATCTTTAGGGACTTTGAGTGGAGCAATTTTAAATTACTATTTAGGGCTAAAATTTGGTCGTCCATTTCTTAAAAAATATGGAAGATATATTTTTATTAGAGAAGAGACAATTAAAAAAACAGAAGAATTATTTAGAACATATGGGGATGTTATTACTTTTGTAGGAAGATTAATTCCCGGAGTAAGACAATATATTTCTTTTCCTCCTGGTTTTGCGAGAATGTCCTTTAGGAAATTTTCTGTCTGCACTTTCTTGGGAGCAGGGTTATGGGTTTCTATTTTGGCTTTTCTTGGTTATTTTATAGGACAGAATCAAAAGGTCTTAAGAGAATATCTTAATCAAATTACTATTTTATTAATTTTAATTTCAGGAATTATTGTTTTATTTTATGTTTTCTATAAAAAGAAAAGAAAGTAAATTACTCTTTATAGCCGTCCTTGTTTTAATTATTTTCATAATTGGTTGGCGAATTTATGGAGGCTCCTATTTTCCCAAATTTTTCAGTGGTATTCCCGAGAAGGTTATTGTTACTAAAGTAATAGATGGAGATACCATTGTTGCGAAAGGAGGGTATCATATTAGGCTTTTAGGGATTGATGCCGATGAAAAAGGATATCCTTGCTACGAAGAAGCAAAAAAGGAACTAGAGAATCTTATTTTAGGTAAAGAAGTGAAATTAGAAAGAGATAAAGAAGATAAAGATCAGTATGGAAGGTATTTAAGATATGTTTTTTTAGATGACATAAATGTTAATTTGGAGATGGTAAGGAAGGGCTTAGCGGTTGCAAGGTTTTATGAACCAAATTTAAAGTATCAGAAAGAGATTCAAGATGCGGAGAGAGAAGCAATAGGGAAGAAAATAGGTTGTAAGTGGAAGACAGTAAAAGAAAGTCTTAGGGTAGTTTCGGCCTGTGAAGCTA
>CAZLLZ010000046.1:0-1548 GCA_964560945.1 uncultured Candidatus Saccharibacteria bacterium
AAAGGTAGCGAGAGTGAGACTTTCTAATGGAGCTGAGGTGACAGCCTATATTCCAGGCGAGGGGCACAATCTTCAAGAACACTCAATTGTACTGGTAAGAGCAGGAAGGGTAAGAGATTTGCCAGGAGTAAGGTACAAAGTTGTAAGAGGGGTTTTAGATACTGCTGGGGTTGAAGGAAGAAAAAGAGGAAGGTCAAAATACGGAGAGAAAAGAGAAAAAACTACTAATCAATAAAAATGAGAAGAAAAAAGAAAGTTTATAGACCTATTAACCCAGATCCTCTTTACAATAGCGTGAAGGTGTCAAAGTTTATTAATCATATAATGAGAAAAGGGAAGAAATCTTTGGCAAGAAAGATTATTTATATGAGCTTTGAAGAAATAAAAAAGGCAAAAAAAGGAGATCCTCTTTCTGTTTTTGAGAAAGCATTAGAAAATGCTATGCCTTCAGTGGAAGTTAGATCAAGAAGAATTGGAGGAGCTACCTATCAGGTTCCAGTTGAGGTGAAGGGTGATAGAAAAGTAAGCTTGGCGATGAGGTGGATAGTGGAGGCGGCAAAATCTAAAAAAGGAAGGCCAATGTATCAGAAATTAGCAGAAGAATTAATAGCAGCTTCTGAAGGTAAAGGAGGAGCAGTAAAGAAAAAGGAAGAAATTCAAAAATTAGCAGAAGCTAACAAAGCTTTTGCCCATTTAGCATGGTAAAGAATAAAATATTAGAAGAATAAAAGATATGAGACAATATCCAATTGAAAAATATAGAAATATAGGCTTTATTGCCCACATTGATGCAGGTAAGACAACGGTTACTGAGCGCGTTTTATTTTATACAGGGATTTCTCACAGAATTGGTGAGGTTCATGAAGGCCAAGCTATTATGGACTGGATGGCGCAAGAAAGAGAAAGAGGAATTACGATTACTTCAGCTGCTACTACTTGTTTCTGGTCACCTGAAGAATATTTAGTTAAGGAAAAGACAAATGAACATCGAATAAATATTATTGATACTCCTGGTCATGTTGATTTTACTGCTGAAGTTCAAAGATCTTTAAGGGTTTTGGATGGGGCAGTAGTTATTTTTGATGGAGTATCAGGTGTAGAATCTCAATCAGAAACAGTTTGGCGGCAAGCAGATAAATTCAAGGTTCCGAGAATGTGTTTTATTAATAAGTTAGATAGGATGGGAGCTTCTTTTGAAAAAAGTTTGGAATCTATTAAAGAGAGATTAACTAATAATGCGGTTCCTTTGCAAATTCCTATTGGCCAGGAGAGTGATTTAGAGGGGGTGATAGATCTTCTTGAGATGAAAGCTTTTTATTTTGAGGGAGAACACGGAGAAAAAATAGAGGAAAAGGAAATCCCAGAAGAATTAAAGGAAAAAGCAAAAGAATGGAGACAAAAAACAATAGAGAAAATTGTTTCCGAGGATGAGAAATTGTTAGAAGAATATTTAGAAAAAGGAGATGTTCCATTAGAGGACCTAAGGAGAGTTTTAAGAAAAGCTACTTTAGATTATAAGCTTGTTCCAGTTTTATGCGGTTCCGCTTT